>NZ_JBNMHC010000025.1:0-12345 GCF_050872565.1 Butyricicoccus sp.
TCGTCAAAAATGACAGTATGTCCCTCTGCATTGGTATATGCAAAATAGTTATCCGGAAGCGGAATAAGCTCCTGTCCCTTGACATCACTCGGCAGAACCATTTTTTTATTCTTCCAGCCCGTGCTGATAACCACGCAACTATCTTTTTCCGTCCACAGCTGATACAGCGCATCTGTTTCACTGCAATGCTTGCCATTGATATATGTAAAATCAATGATGATTTTGCCTGTCGCATCGACAACACCGAACTTTCCATCAGTATTCTTTGCCAAAACATATCCGTTGCACACATCATCTGCCCAAGATATGCGATTGAACAGGGTAATTACGCCGCTCTTATTGACAGCACCCCACTGATTTTCTGAAATCTGTACCGTGGCACTGCCGCCGGAGAATACACCAACCTGCAAAGCATCAACCTGTGTCAGCAGTTTCAGCGTAGAGGCATCATAAAAGTACCATGTCTTTTCGCCATCCTGCTCCTGTTGGCTGACCAAAACACCGTCTGCACATGATTCTACCGTTCCCATGACACTGCCAAGACATTCTCCGCCGCTGGTATATACTGTCGTGACGCCCTCTCCGTTCAGCTGCTGCAAAATACAGCCATCTTTCACAGAAATCGTGCCGCCGATTGGGCCAATCACCCAACTGCCGTCAGCTGCCGCTCCCGTCATCTGTGTACTGCCATCCGATGCAGTGCCGGTCAGCAGCCATACATTCTTATTGCCGCACAACGCTCTCTGTGCTTGTGTGTAAATCGCATTCGTTACTTGTTCTCCCGCTGCATCTGCGATGGCATATCGATAAACCGGCGTGCCGTCTTCTTCCCATCCAACAATCTTTGCTGCATAGGGAAAAATGGTTTCATAATCATCCGCCGGATGCAGGACATCGAGCGCACCGCCAGCTAAATCCGCTGAAATTTGTTCCGGAATGGTGTAAGTAATATCTTCTAGAACAGGCTGTAGAGTCATCTGCGGTTCTGCTGTTTCTTCTGATTGCGTTTCTTTTGTGGTGAGTGCAGGTGCGCACAGCGCGATTGCGCCGCACAGCACCGCAGATACCGCCGCCATGCCCGCGATGCGTTTTATCATCTTGTTTCCTCCTGCTATCATCTAAACTTATTCTATTCTATCATATGTACCTGCTCTGTCAAGACATGACGTGTTAACAATTTTCCTGTCGAATAAAACTTCAGAACTTCTTAAGAAATAGAAAAACACAGCCAGTTTTTCTCCGGCTGTGTCATGTGTATCATTTATTCTGCATGTCTCTTGCCAAACAATGCCCGCCAAATGCGTTTGAACAAACTCATTTTTTCTTCGTTTTCCTGCTCTTGCTCTCTGGAACGTAACTGCTGCATGGTTCTCTCTACAGTTTCTTTTTCTTCCTGCAATTTTTGCGTCCGATGCGGCGTCTTCTGAACAGGATCTGCATACTGCGTAAAGTAATCATACAGTCTCATCTGGCAGTTGACGCTTGGTTCTCCTTCTGCCTGTTGAACGCGCTGATAGGTGCCATTCGGCTGCATGAGCCACGATTGACAATTGTCTTTTTCCAGTAGTTCAAGAATATGCAATAACTGTTCACGAACAGCTTGTGATTTCGGTTCCGCAAAAATTTCCACACGTCGTCTGGTATTGCGGTTGAGCAAATCACCGGAGCCCAAGAAAATGCGCTGCCGCTCGCCTTCACCGAACACAAAAATACGCGAATGCTCCAAATACCTGCCGAGAAGGGCGCGAATTGTGATATTTTCTGTATATCCCTCAATTCCCGGCCGCAAGCAGCAAATGCCGCGGACGTACAGACGAATTTCTACACCCGCCTGCGATGCCTCGACCATCTTTTCCATGATTCCGACATCGTTGAAGGAATTGATTTTGATTGCCACATAGCCATGACCGCCCTGTTTCTGCACATCAATTTCTCGATCCAGCAGTTCCAGCACGCGAGAACGATAACAATGCGGTGCCACCCACAGTGCTTCGGTCTCTTCCGTTGTCTCGCCAAGTGACAGATGATTAAATACCTGTACGGCATCGCGTCCTACAGCATCATCATTCGTAATAAAGCACAAGTCCGTGTACTGTTCTGACGTCTTTTCATTATAATTACCTGTGCCAATTTGAGTCGTATAGCTGACCTCTCCCGCAGCATTTTTGCGTGTAATCACACATAGCTTGGCATGGACTTTATAATCGCTCAGACCATAAATGACACGGCAGCCTGCTTCCTCCAGAATCGCAGAATAGTCAATGTTGCTCTGCTCGTCAAAACGCGCGCGCAGCTCTAGGGTGCACAGCACATCCTTTCCCTTGTCCGCCGCATGACATAGAGCAGAGACCACCTTACTGTGTCCTGCCAGACGATACAGAGAAATCTTAATGGATACGACTTCCGGATCATCTGCCGCTTCATACAGCATATTTAAGAACGGCTTATAACTGTGAAACGGATAGGCAAGCAGTACTTCCTTCTGCGCCAGCTCGCGCATGGGGATATTCTGGTGATACATTTCCGGCACTTGCGGCTTGCGCGGCGGATAAAATAGAGAAGTATCCTGAATGCCCGTTTTTCCCGCCAAGGAGAAGCCAAAGCCAAAATTCAACGGGATTTTCTGGACAAATACTTCTGCCGCATGTAAATCCAAATGGTCACACAAATATTTTTGAATGCGCGGCGCCTTTCCGGACAATTGCAGACGAACAGCAAACAGTCGGCGGCGTTTTTTGAGCAATTCCTGCATCATACCGCGAAAGTCCATGTCATAATCGAGTAGGGCTTCATCAATGGCAATATCTGCATTTCGCGTCACGCGCACCGTTGTGTGCTCAACAATTTTCTGCTTGAGAAACAACTGATATAAATTATGTTCTACAATGTCGCAGGTAAAGAATACCTTTGCCCTTCCGTCAAAATTGACGACAAAATAATCCGGAAGATGACCAATCGGCACAACACCAAAGCGTTCACCGCCGTTTTTGGTAATATGGCAGGAAAATACATACTTTTCTTTGTTGCGCAGGAACGGAAACGGATGATGCCGATCCACAATCTGCGGTGAAAGCAGCGGCTTAATCTCTTCTGCAAAATACTTGCGTGAGATGATCTCGTCAATCTGACTCAGCTTGTTAAAATCGACAAAATCAACTCCGTGCTGTTTGCATTCCGTCTGTAAGGATTGATATGCCTGTTCTGTCATCGGCTCAAAGGAATGAATCATTTTGAGCATATGCTGCACCTGCTGTGCCGCATTCCATCCGGTCTTATTGTCCAGCTTATCCGGTTCTACCATGCTCTGGTCGGTCAAAGAACCGACACGCACCATGAAGAATTCATCCAGATTGGAAAAATAGATTGCAGCAAATTTCAGGCGTTCAAACAGCGGCACATCCTGCCGCAATGCCTCAGACAGGCAACGCTTGTTAAATTCCAGCCAACTCAGTTCTCGGTTTACCATTAGATGCATCGGCAACATGGCAACCGCCTCCTTCCGGTCTTGTCTTCTCTGTTATTATACCGCAGTGCCAGACAAATTTCGACCCTTAATTTTCCGCATGATAGACAATACACGGTCTGCCGCCCGTATTATAGTCCATATCGCTGCTGATGACCGATTGCTCCACCAGATAGTTGACATAGCGGCGCACGGTCACAACCGACAATTCGACATGTCCCGCAATATCATCGCACGTGTGCCCACCCGGGTTTTCCTGCAAATATGTTTGAATGCGCTCCAATGTCTTGGGCTGCAATCCTTTCGGCGGCGCACTCGGCGTCTGGGTCACCGGTGTCGAGATATGCAGCAGCGCCCGATCCAAGGTATTTTGGGTAAATGCCCCCTGCGCGCTGTCGTGAATCGCATTTCTGCGATTGCAAAACGTATCCAACGCAAGCTGAAAGCGTTCAAATCCAAACGGTTTAATCAGGTAATCGGTGACGCCGAGACGCATCAGTGCTTCGATGGTCTCTGCATCGTTTGCCGATGTCACCATAATGACATCGGAATCGACGCCTTCCGCCCGCAGCATCCGCAGCAGCTCCAGACCATTCATCTGCGGCATATACACGTCCAAAATAATCAAATCTACTGGGTTGCTGCGCAGCCAGAATAACGCCGGATGTGCGGCGGAAAAGGTCTGCACCACACAAAACCGCTCATCTTTTTCAATATACCGGCGATTGAGCAGCGTAATTACCGGATCATCTTCTACAATAACGGTACGATACAATGTTCTTCTCTCCTATATATGTATAATGGTATCTTTATTTATGCTTGCTCTGTTAAAGTAATAATAAACGAAGTGCCAACGCCCAACTCAGACTCGACCCGAATGCTTCCATGATACGCTTCAATCATCTCATGCACGAGGGCAAGACCTGTGCCGCGCCCTTCTCCCTTGGTGGAAAATCCGCGTTGGAACAAATGCTCTTTGACTTCTTCTGTCATGCCCGGACCCGTATCATCGACACTGAGCAGTAAGCCACGCGAACCTTCTCGAATGCTGACCGTTACCTCACTCGGTACATCCGCCGGTGCACCGCGCATGGCATCAAATGCATTTTCAATGAGATTTCCCAGCACCGTAATCATCGCTGTAACCGGCATAAACTGCCCGTTTCCATATAAGATGCTGGCAGGATCTAAGGAAAATCGAATATCCAGCTCCGCGGCGCGGTATGCCTTGCCAATCAGCAGCGCGGCAATCGTCGGGTCATGAATGCGGTCTTTGATGTAATCAATCGATTGCGCGCGGGTCTGTGTGATGCGCAGGACATACTCCTCCGCTCGATCATATTCTTTGAGCTGCAGCAGTCCCAAAATCACGTGCAATTTATTGGTAAATTCATGGGTATACGCGCGCAATGCCTCCAGAATATGCTGTACACCGGTCAAATCCTGCGCCAGTCGTGTGACCTCTGTGCGATTTCGGAAGATGGCAACGGCGCCTTCAATCTGATTGTCTCTCCGCAGCGGAATGCGGTCAGAAATCACAGAAACATGCGTGATAGATTCCAAGCTGATATTATACTCGGTTTTCCCCGTCCGCATGACACGGGCAATCGTAGACCGCGGATAAATGTCCTTGAGCGGCTGTCCAATCGCCTCATTGACATCAATGCGCAGCATGTCTGATGCCGCTCGATTCAAATAAATGACTGTACTGTTTTTGTCAATCGCCAAGATGCCTTCGTCCAGTCCGTCCAAAATGTCCATCTGCTGCAAAAACAGCCGTCGAAAATCATTCGGCTCATAACCGAGCAGGTCATCTTTGATGCGACGCGACAGGCGCAGGCTGAGCATACAGCCAAAAAACAGTGCCAATGCACCGACGAGTACATGGGACAGCAGAGTAAGCAGAATCATCTTGTGAATCGACCGCATATAGATGCCCGCCATGGTGAATCCGCTGATGGATCCATCCTTGGAATAAATCGCCGCATAAGCGCAGCGGTCTGTGCCGGATGGCGCATCGCTGTTGTGCAGCAGTGTCGAATCACTCTCCGCCAAGCTGTCCATAATTTCTTCATTGAGCGGTGCAAGCTGCGACACGTCATGTGAACCGGAAGCAAGATCATAGAAAGCAATCGGCTCTCCCGTCGGGTCATATACCGCCAGCACGTCAATACTGGACACACTGTCCACGGTACGTTTTATATATTCATTCGCTTGTTTTGTGTCAATATGATCCATGAGAACCGGTGCATTGGCCGCGACCTGCGCCGCACTGGTCAGCGTTTGATCGCGGGAATTATTCTCCTGCCGCAAGCTCAAGACCAAATTCGCGCCGAGCGAAAGTAACAGTGCAACAACGATTCCTTGCACCAGAATGGTGCGAACCTGATTATATATCGTTGAATTTGCAATTTTTTCCTTTTCCATATGCAAAACCTCTCCGCACAGATTTCTTTTCTATCATACCACATTCCCTCGTATCCGGCAAATCCCGAAAATTCTAGTGAAAAGTTATCAAATCTGCTTTTGATATTTTATGAGAAATAGGCAATATGTGCAGTTTTTATTTTTTTTAGTTTTTTAAGCTTGTTTTACTGGTTTGCGGTGACTAAAATAGGGGCATATTGAAACGCAAGAAAGTGGTGATGCATCATTGGAAGAAATCAAAGCGGAACTCAATGCGCAACTGCAAAATAAGATTGCATTTGACATTCCGCTGTTCGGCGGGATTCCGGTACCGCAGTCGACCGTCATTACTTGGGTCATCATCGCCATCCTGACGGTTCTCGCCATTTGGCTGACACACGGCTTAAACCGTAAGCCCGGTCGCCGCCAAATCGTGGCTGAGATTTTTGTCGGCTTCATCAACGGATTCTGCAAGAACACACTCGGAGAGAAATACTGGCGCACCTTTGCTCCGTATCTCGGAACCATCGGCTTGTATCTCGGCCTTGCCAATATCTCCGGTCTGTTTGGCGTCACACCCCCGACAAAGGATTTGAACGTCACGGCTGGCTTGGCAATCATGAGTGCAATCCTCATCTATGGTGCACAGTTCCGGTACCACGGTCTCGGCGGCGGATTGAAAAAGTTCGGTCAGCCGGTCGCTATCGTCGCACCGCTCAACGTGATGGAAATCGGCATTCGCCCGTTGTCGCTGTGTATGCGACTGTTCGGCAATATTTTTGCAGGCTTTGTTATCATGGAACTGCTGAAAATGCTGATGCCTGTCGTTTTACCGATTCCGTTCAGCCTGTATTTTGATGTGTTTGACGGAATGTTGCAGGCAATCGTATTTGTGTTCCTGACAACGCTATTCCTTTCGGAATCTTTGGACTAAGTAAACAATCTATCGTATTTGACATTTAGGAGGAAATTAAAATGAATGTAGCAATTGGCGCAGGTCTGGCAGTATTAACTGGTATTGGTGCTGGTATCGGCATCGGCATTGCAACTGGTAAGTCTTCGGAATCCATCGCTCGTCAGCCGGAAGCTGCAAGCAAGATCAGCCAGAACCTGATTCTTGGTTGTGCACTGGCAGAGGCAACCGCTATTTACGGCTTCCTGATTGGTATCCTGCTGATCTTCATGGGCTGATCGGAGGCGAAACCCGATGATCCTGAATTTAAACTGGCAAATCATCTGGGTGTTTGTCAACCTGCTCATCCTGTTCCTGCTGATGAAAAAGTTCTTGTTCGGTCCAATCACCAAAATGTTGGATGAGCGAGCAAAGAACGTTGCTGACACGCTGGATCAGGCGGATGAACGTCTGGCTGATGCAGAGAAGCAAAAGGCAGAATATACCCAGCAGCTGGCAGATGCCCGCGGGGAAGCAGCCCGCATCATTGAGGAAGCACGCAAGCGTGCGGATCTCGCCTACAGCCGCCGCATGAACGAGGCGGAAAAAGATATCCAGCGTCTGAACGAGCAGGCTGCTCGTCAGCGCGAAGCAGATCGCGAGGCAATGCTCAAATCTGCCAAGCAGCAGATTGCCGCTCTGGTTCTGCTGACTACCGCCAAGGTATCTCAGCACGCCATGAACGCAGATGCAGATCGTGCCATGCTCGACTCATTTTTAGATGAGGCGGGTGAAGAGTTATGAGTACGACGGCACATCGTTATGCAGCCGCCCTGCATCACTCCGGCTGCTCCGTAGACAGCTTGAAACAAACTGCACAGTACATCATGGACAGCGCTCCCCTTTGGGAAGCGCTGTGCAGTCCTGCTGTACAGGCAAAAGAAAAGAAAGCGGTATTGAACCGCCTTCCGGATTTTACAGATGACGAACATCTAAAGAATTTTTATGGACTGTTGGCCGAAAAAGGTCGCTTCCCGCTTCTTCCGGAAATCGTAGACGAATATCGGAAGCTGGAAATGAAGCAGCACGGTGAAGGACTTTGCGTCCTGCGCTGTGTGCGCGATCCGGGCGACAAAGCGCTCAGCAAACTGGCACAGCTGCTTTGCAAAAAGCATGGCTATCAGTCTCTTACCTTTGAAATTGTACTGGACCCCGAAGTCCTTGGCGGCTTTGTATTTGAAATTGACGGGGTTACCTATGATAAGAGCGTCCGTGGGCAGATTCATGCCCTGGCGCAGAGTCTGCAAGAGGGGTGAACAGCTTGAATCATTCAGACGAAATTATATCTATTCTCCAAGAGGAGATTGAACAGTATGACAGCCGCACCCGCCGCGCAGAGACCGGCACAGTGCTTGAGATCGGCGATGGCATTGCGACTGTATATGGATTGGATCGCGCCGTTTACGGCGAATTGGTTGAATTTGAAACCGGTGTCCGCGGCATTGTGCTGAACTTGGAACGTGACAGCGTAGGCGTTGTTCTTCTCGGCAGCGAAAATGGTCTGCACGAGGGTTCTTCTGTCAAGCGCACAGGTCGCGCAGCAGACGTTCCGGTCGGTGATGCGATGATCGGCCGTACCGTAAACGCATTGGGCGACCCGATTGACGGTCTCGGCCCGATTGCCTGCACAGAAACCCGCCCGATTGAGCACGAAGCTTCCGGCGTTGTTTCCCGTGAACCGGTCAATCAGCCGATGCAGACCGGCATTTTGGCTATTGACGCCATGGTTCCGATCGGACGCGGCCAGCGTGAGTTAATCATCGGCGACCGCCAGACCGGTAAAACTTCTATTGCGATTGATACCATCCTGAACCAGAAGGGTCAGGATATGATTTGTATTTACGTTGCCATCGGTCAGAAGGCATCGACGGTTGCCAAGCTGCGCGGCACACTGGAAAAGGCTGGCGCACTGGATTACAGCATTATCGTATCCGCTACCGCAGCAGATTCTGCTCCGCAGCAGTATATTGCTCCGTATGCCGGTGCTGCTATCGGTGAGTACTTTATGAGCAAGGGCAAGGACGTCCTCATTGTATATGATGATTTGTCCAAGCACGCGGTTGCCTATCGTACCCTTTCCCTTCTGCTCCGCCGTTCTCCGGGTCGTGAAGCATATCCGGGCGATGTATTCTATCTGCATTCCCGTCTGCTCGAACGCGCTTGCCGCTTGACCAAAGAATACGGCGGCGGTTCGATGACCGCTATCCCGATCATTGAAACACTGGCTGGCGATGTATCCGCATACATTCCGACCAATGTTATTTCTATCACTGACGGTCAGATTTATCTGGAAAATGACCTGTTCTTCTCCGGTCAGCGTCCGGCTGTCAACGTTGGTCTGTCGGTATCCCGTGTCGGCGGTTCTGCACAGACCAAGGCAATCAAGAAAACCTCCGGTACCCTTCGTATTGATCTGGCTCGTTTCCGTGAGTTGGAAGTATTTACGCAGTTTAGCTCGGATCTGGACGAAGAGACCCGTCAGGCACTGGATCACGGCAAGCGATTGATGGAAATCCTCAAGCAGCCGCTGTATCATCCGATGCCGGTTTGGAAGCAGGCCGTTATTTTGTATGTAGCAACCAATGGTTTGCTCTCCGATGTACCGCTTGACCGCGCAAACAAGTTTGTCAAGGATTTCGCAGATACGCTTCAGTCCGAAAACAGCGCACTTGTTGAAGAAATTCAGTCCACCGGCACCCTTCCGGGAACCGCAGGTGAACAGATTCGCAAGGCACTGGAGTCTTATAAAGAACAGGTGAGCGCATCATGGCAGGCATAAAGGAAATTCGTACCAGAATCGACAGCGTCCAGCAGACACTGAAGATTACCAATGCGATGTACCTCATCTCCTCCTCGAAACTGCGCAAGGCACGGCAGCAGCTCAATAACGTGCAGCCGTACTTTACCAAGATCACCTCGACGATTGCCGATATTCTGCATCACACACCGGAAATGGAGCATATCTACTTTGATAAGCGTCCGGATGTCGCCGAACACAAAGTCGGTTATATCGTCATCACCGGTGATAAGGGTTTGGCAGGCGCGTACAACCACAATGTCCTGCATTTGGCAGAAGAGCAAATCGCCAAAACGCCAAATTCAACCCTGTTCTTAATCGGTCAGGTCGGCCGCGTATATTTTGCTGAACGCGGCATGAAAATTGACGGCGAATTTATGTACACGGCGCAGGATCCAAACATTCCGCGCGCCCGCGATATTGCCGAGCTGTTTATCAAGTTGTTCCGCGAGAATCAGCTGGATGAGGTCTATATTGTATATACTGAAATGATTACACCGATGCGGTTGGAGCCGAAAATCCAAAAGCTCCTTCCGCTGGATATTGACGCTTTCCCGTGGTCACCGCGTCCCGGCGAGGATGAACCGTACCACCAGACTGTTACCTATGTCCCTAGTGCGGATAAGGTATTGAGCCAGATCGTTCCGGGTTACGTCAAAGGCGTGCTGTTTGGTGCAATGGTTGAGTCATTCTGCTCGGAGCAGAATGCCCGCATGACGGCAATGGACTCTTCCACCAACAATGCACGAGATATGTTAAAGGAACTCTCCCTGCGATATAATCGCGCCCGTCAGGCTGCGATTACGCAGGAAATTACAGAAATTGTCGGCGGCGCGCAAACGCAGCAAGCAGAACGCCCGCCGCTCCGCCGGGAAAAGCCTGCGCGTGTTGTCCGTTTTCTTGCGGATGGCACCTGCGCACAGAAAGCGAGGAACGAATCATCATGGAACTGAAAGGTGCTGTAGCGCAGGTACTCGGTCCAGTTGTTGACGTCGAATTTGACGGCGGCAAGCTGCCGGAAATCAATGAAGCGCTGACCGTCGAATTAGACGGCAAAAAGCAGGTCATGGAGGTTGCTCAGCACGTCGGCGGCGACACCGTTCGATGCATCATGCTGTCTCCTAGTGAAGGTCTGGGTCGTGGCGATACCGTTATTGCCTCCGGCCATACCATTGAAACACCAGTCGGCGAAGGTACGCTGGGTCGTTTGTTTAATGTACTGGGCGAGCCGATTGACGAAAAGGGTCCGGTAAAGACGGAAGAAAAGTGGTCGATTCACCGTGAGCCGCCGGCTTTTGCTAATCAGAACCCGACAACCGAAATTCTGGAAACCGGCATCAAGGTCATCGACTTGCTGGCTCCATATGCCCGCGGCGGTAAAATCGGCCTGTTTGGCGGTGCCGGTGTCGGCAAGACCGTCCTGATTCAGGAATTGATCCGAAACATTGCTGCCGAGCACGGCGGATACTCTATCTTCACCGGCGTCGGCGAACGTACCCGTGAGGGCAACGATCTGTGGCGTGAAATGGGCGAATCCGGCGTTTTGAATAACACCGCGCTGGTGTTCGGTCAGATGAACGAGCCGCCTGGAGCACGTATGCGTGTCGCTCTGACCGGCCTGACAATGGCAGAATATTTCCGTGATCGCCAGAAGCAGAACGTACTGCTGTTCGTCGATAACATCTTCCGTTATGTACAGGCAGGTTCGGAAGTCTCCGCTCTGATGGGCCGTATGCCTTCTGCCGTTGGCTACCAGCCGACACTAGCCGATGAAGTCGGTGCTTTGCAGGAGCGTATCACGTCTACTCGTGACGGTGCAATCACCTCGGTACAGGCCGTTTACGTCCCTGCCGATGACTTGACTGACCCTGCTCCGGCTACGACATTTGCTCATCTGGATGCTACCACTGTATTGTCCCGTAAGATCGTAGAACAGGGCATTTACCCGGCAGTTGATCCGCTGGAGTCCACCTCTCGTATTCTGGAGCCAGACGTTGTCGGCGAGCGCCATTACAAGGTTGCCCGCGGCGCACAGGAACTGCTGCAGCGGTATCGTGAGCTTCAGGACATCATCGCCATCCTCGGCATGGAAGAACTGAGTGCTGAAGACCGCAAGACGGTAGACCGTGCGCGTCGTATGCAGCAGTACTTCTCCCAGCCGTTCTTCGTAGCAGAGACCTTTACCGGTCTGGAAGGACGCTATGTTCCGCTGGATGCAACGCTCAACGGCTTTGAAGCACTGCTCGGCGGCGAACTGGATGAATATCCGGAGTCTGCCTTCTCTATGGTTGGCACTGTGGATGAAGTCCGTGAAAAGGCACGTGCACAGGGGGCAGTTTAATGAATAAGACGCTCTATCTGGAAATCATCACCCCGGAAAAGCAGTTTTTCACCGGCAATGTAGAAGGCATTGTGATGCCAGCTCTGGACGGTCAGTACGGCGTACAGCCAGGACATGAACCGATTGTCACCGCGCTGGAGCCGGGCAATGTCCGCTACTGTGCAGATGGCAAATGGCAGGAAGTCGTTGTCACGCAGGGATTTGCAGAAATCATGCCAGACTACGCTATTCTGCTGGTATCTACCGCAGAACGTCCGGATGAAATTGACCGCGCACGTGCAGAGCGTGCAAAGCAGCGTGCAGAAGAGCGTCTGCGCCAGCAGCAGAGCATTCAGGAGTACTATCACTCCAAGGCAGCTCTGGCGCGTGCGATGGCACGTTTGAAA
>NZ_JBNMHC010000026.1:0-12165 GCF_050872565.1 Butyricicoccus sp.
TATGATTTCAAATGAAATAAAACAAAACAGAGCCGCGCTTTCGCCAGATGACTTTCCCGCCCGTGGGAACAGAACAAGGTGAGAAAGCCGGACCTGTTTTGCCTCTGCCAAAAAAGAAGAAAATATGAAAAAACTGTGAATATTTTCTTGACATGCTCTGAAAAACATGTTACTATTTATACAACGTAAACGGAATCGTTGGAATGTTACCGGTCAGGCGGGCGTAACCAACTCTGTACAGCGCGAGATCTATCGTATTAAAGAGGATTGCTGTGTAGAGGTGGTTTATTTTTTTGTCTGATTGGCGAAGAAGGGGCAGAGGTATGAAAGTAAAAAAGGTTTTTAACAATAATATCCTCTGCGCAGTCGACGAAGAAGGAAATGAAGTCATTGTTACCGGAAAAGGTCTTGGCTTCCAAAAGCATACCGGCGAAACCATTGACGAGAACAAAATCGAAAAAACCTATCGCATGGTGGATAAGCAGGAACAGCGCAAGCTGCGTGAGCTGGTGCAGCAAATTCCGATGGAGGATTTATTGTTGACAGAACAGCTGATTGCTGAGATTAAACAGCACATCACGCAGCCACTCAATGAGTCACTGCTCATTACGCTGACCGACCATATCAGCTTTGCGATGCAGCGCAAGCAGCAGGGGATTGAATTTACCAATCCGCTGGCGGGCTCGATTATGTGCTACTATCCGACGGAGTATCAGATGGGATGCCGTTGCTTGGATATTATCAAACAAAAAACAGGCATCGAGCTGAATGCGGATGAAGCGTCATTTATCGCGCTGCATATCGTCAATGCCGAGCTGAATACGCACATGTCGGAGATGTATGACATCACCAAATTGATTGATGGATGCATTGATGTCGTAGAAGCGTATTATCACAAGCAATTTGACAGACAGGCACTGGATTTCAGTCGGTTTGTCGTGCATCTGCGATATTTTGCCAAGCGGATTTTTCAGGGCAAGACCCTGCCGGACAACAGCGATGAAAATGACATCAATTTTCGCCAGATGATTGCTTACAGCTGTAAAAAGCATTATCAGTGCGCACAGCGCATTGCAGATTATCTAAAAAATACGTGGGACAAAACCTTGTCCGACGAAGAACTGGTGTATCTTACGATTCACCTCAAGCGCATCAATATGGGCGCATAACAAGAGAAGATCAAAATCCGATTCGGATTTGGGATCGTTACCTAATTTGGGCGAAACCCATACGAGTCTTACAAAACACATACCGACACGATTGGTATGTCTTTGTGAGATTGGTATGGGTTTTTATATTTTCGGGACATACTGATAGTATGTATCACAAAAAGCCAAACAAAGAGGAGGAGATCTTATGAAAGAAAAAAAGAGCAGTGTCGTATTTGCCACTGCCCAGCAGATTGGTAAATCATTGTTCTTGCCAATCGCCGTTCTTCCGTTTGCGGGAATTCTGCTGGGTATCGGCAGTTCGTTCACAAATGAGACAACCATTGCTACCTATGGTCTGAGTGGCATTCTGCATCCGGGTACGCTGCTGTATTCGATTATGCTCATGCTCAACTATGCGGGCAATGCCATTTTCAGCAACTTGGCGTTGATTTTTGCGCTGGCAGTTGCTCTTGGTATGGCGAAGAAGGAAAAGGGCGTTGCAGTTCTGTCGGCAGGCATTTTCTATCTCATCATGCTGACGACAATCAATGTATTATTGACGTTAAATGGCTCTATTGTCGATGGACAAATCGCAGAAGGTGTCAAGGAAGGCGCAATTGCGAATGTTCTAGGCATTCAAACCTTACAGATGGGCGTATTCGGCGGTATTATTGCTGGTTTGATTACCGCTGTGCTGTGCAACAAGTTCTATAAGACACAGCTGCCGGATGCGCTGTCTTTCTTCGCTGGCACGCGCTTCGTTCCGATTGTCAGCATGGTCTTTGCGATTATCACCGGTGCGATTCTGTTTGTTGTATGGCCGATCATTCAGGACGGCATTTATGCGCTGGGCGGTCTGGTTCAGGCTTCCGGTTACTTCGGAACCTTCCTGTATGGCTGCATTGAGCGTGCGCTGATTCCGTTTGGTCTGCATCATATCTTCTATATGCCGTTCTGGCAGACCGGCGTTGGCGGCACCGCTGTTATCGACGGCGTAACCGTTATGGGTGCACAGAACATCTTCTTTGCTGAGCTGGCATCCCCGAACACGGTCAAGTTCTCTGTAGACGCGTGCCGTTTCCTGACTGGTAAGTATCCGTTTATGATGGGCGGTCTGCCGGGCGCTGCACTGGCTATGTATGTTTGCGCTCGTCCGGAGAAGAAGAAGGAAGCTGGTTCCCTGCTGTTCTCCGTTGCCTTGACTGCATTCCTGACCGGCGTTACTGAGCCGATCGAGTTCACGTTCCTGTTCCTTGCTCCGGCACTGTTTGCCGTACACGTTGTACTGGCTGGCGCATCGTTCGCGATTTGCCACATCCTGCAAATCTGCATCGGTACTACATTCTCGGATGGTCTGATTGACTTTATTCTGTACGGCGTTCTGCCGGGTCAGGCAAAATCCAACTGGATGATGCTGATTCCTGTTATTATTGTTTACTTTATTCTGTACTTCTTTATTTTCCGCTTCTTCATCCTGAAATGGAATCTGAAGACGCCGGGTCGTGAAGAGGACGGCGAAGAAGTGAAGATGATGACCAAGGACGAATACCGTAAGGCTACCGGCATCGGCGTTGCAGGCGGCAAGGATGCAAACATTGATCCGAAGGCTGTTAACGTTCTGAAGGGCATCGGCGGTTCTGCCAATGTCACAGAGATTGACTGCTGCGCAACACGTCTGCGTCTGACCTTGGTAGACAGCGATAAGGTCAATCAGCCGCTGCTCAAGGCAACCGGTGCATCCGGTGTTGTCATCAAGGGCAATGCGATTCAGGTTATCTATGGTCCGTCTGTAACGATTGTTAAGTCCAATCTGGAAGAACTGGTAGAACAGATTCGTGCCGGTGCTGTTTCTGAAGCTGCTCTGATGGGCGAGCCGGAACGGCAGCCGCAGGAAGAAAAGAAGCCTGAGCCGAAGCCGGAACCGGCTGGCGCGGCAAAGTCTTGGGTACTCGGCGCGCATCTGAATGGTACGGTTGTACCGATGGATCAGGTGAAGGATGAAGTATTTGCGTCCGGTGCACTCGGCGATGGCGTTGCCATTGAGCCGACCGAAGGCAAGCTGTATGCTCCGGCTGACTGCACGGTTGTCAATATCTTTGAGACCAAGCACGCGATTGGCTTGTCTGTCGATGATGATGTCGAACTGCTGCTGCATATCGGCATTGATACCGTCAAGATGGGCGGCAAGGGCTTTGAAGCGCATGTCAAGGAAGGCCAGACCGTCAAGAAGGGCGATCTGCTCGTTTCCTTCGATATGGATGCCATCAAGGCAGCTGGCTACCTGTGCACCACACCGATGATCGTCTGCAACACAGATGATTACAAGGAGATCAAGGCAGTCGCTTCCGGTACCGTCAAGGCATCGCAGGATCTGCTAGAGATCAAAAACTAAGTTTTTTGCAGGGAATTTCCCTGTGAAGATAAATCCCCCCTATTCTTTATTTATCTATTCTATTTCCAACCGCACCCGCTTTCTGATAACAGAGGGCGGGTGCTGTGCTTTAGCATCTATAAGATATAAAAGATAATGCAAGATGAGCGAGAGTGGACAGGACAAGCAATAAAATTTTGTTATCAATCGCATTGAGATTTGTTTGGCGATGTGATATTCTTATAATAAGATTTTACACCCATTCGATATATCTAATGGAGAAACAAACAATGAACAGTGATGTTAAAAAGTATATAGAGAACAACAGCATAAATCCGCTATTTCTTGTAGGAGATTCATTTGAGGTATTAAGAAGTATTCCTGATAATACTATTGACTGCTGTATCACAAGTCCACCTTACTGGAACAAGAGGCAGTATGCTAATGGTGGTATAGGACTAGAAAAAGACTATAGAAAATACATATCTTCTTTAATTGCGATTTTCATGGAAGTTTATCGTATATTAAAACCAACGGGTTCGTTTTGGTTAAATATAGGCGACAGTTATAAAAACAAAAATCTACTCAATATTCCATGGAGAGTTGCGATCGAGCTAACCGATAACGGGTGGATTTTACGTAATACAATCATATGGAATAAAGTTAAAGGAGGATTAGATAATTCAACTGACAAGTTGCGCAATACCTATGAACCACTTTTCCATTTTGTGAAACAAAGTAAAGGTTACTACTATGATATTGATTGCATTAGAAATTCGCCGAAATCAACAAAAGTTGTGAATGGTGCAGTTGTATCTGCAACAGGGGTTTCGGGGGTAAGGTATAAGCGTAAAATTGAATTGTCAACAGAACTGACAGAAGAACAGAAAGCAAACGCCTATGCTGAATTAGAAAAAATTCTTAAACAAGTTCAAAGTGGAGAAGTTTCTGATTTTAGAATGGTTATCAGAGGTGCACAACGCACAACGCATTCAGATTCAGAAAAGGTTTCTGGTAGGGCTAAAGAATTACATGAAAAAGGTTTTTATTTCCTAAAATATAACTCTAAGGGAAGTAAGCCGGGTGATATTTGGGACATAATACCAGAAGATACGCAAGGGCGTAAAGTTCATTTTGCACCATATCCGGAAGATTTGTGTAAAACACCCATTATTTTAACATGTCCTCCGTCAGGGATAGTCCTTGATCCTTTTGTTGGGACAGGCACCTCATGCTTTGTTGCTAAACAATTTAGACGAAAATCTATTGGTATTGATATTGCAAATGAATATATTGATATTGCAAGAAAACGTTGTGGATGTTTAGGCAATGAACAGAGTTCATTGCCTGTGACGGAGGATTAAGTAAATATGAGTAAAGTTAAAGAACTTTTTGGATTATACTGTAATGATGTAGCAGATTTTACATTAGCTTTAGAAACTCAAATATGTCCCTATTCGCATAAAAAGTGCTATAAAACGAGAAAAAGCGATTCAAATACTGCGATAGGAACCTGTACTGTTTCTTATCAAGATAATAATATTATTATCTGTCCGAACAGATTACTTGCAAACAATCAAGTCTTTATTGATTGTTTGCATCTTCTGACACTTCATGAACCGGGAAACGAATTGTATGTTATTCCTGAAGTCGCAATTCCAGGTGGAAATGTTGATTATTTTTTAGTTTCAGCCAAAGACGGAAAAGTAAAGGATTTCATTGGTATCGAATTTCAGACTATGGATACAACAGGAACCGTATGGCCTGAACGTCAAAGGCTACTTAAAGAACATGGCTTTGATGTTGACGTTGCTGATATAGATAATCCGCGCAAGTTTGGTATGAACTGGAAAATGACAGCCAAAACTATTTTGATTCAAATGCATCATAAGTCCGAGACATTTGAAAATTTAAATAAGCACCTTGTGTTGATTATCCAAAAGCCCTTTTTCAGCTATATTAATAAACAATTTTCTTTCGCTCATATAAAAGGAGCGAGAGTAGGTGACCCGGTTCACATTCATTCGTATGATTTGAAAGAAAAAGATAATCACCTGAAATTATCTCTTGATACACGTGTAAGCACTGATTCAAATGGAATTGCTGAAAGTTTAGGGCTTAACGCGCAAGCGAAAGTCGAACTTGCTGATATAATTGTAACTCTTGAGCAAAAGTTAAGCGATGAATATAGACTTTCCATTGTATAAGTCTAATGTGCTATACTAAACCTAGCAACAAACAACAGGAGGGAACGTCCATGAATTTACAGACACGTATTCCGATTTCCAACGGAACATCCATTCCGTGTGTGGGCTTCGGCACATGGAAAACACCAAATGAAGAAGCAGAAAAGTCCGTCGCAGAGGCTCTGCGCGTCGGCTATCGCCACATTGATACGGCGACAGCTTACGGCAACGAGGCTGGTGTCGGCAAGGCGATTGCAGAATCCGGTATTGCGCGTGAAGACATTTTCCTGACCAGTAAGCTGTGGAACCCGCATCAGGGCTATCAGAGCACGCTGGATGCGTTTGCGCGTTCGCTGGAAAAGCTCCAGACCGATTATCTGGATTTGTATCTGATTCACTGGCCGCATGACCGCAAGTATTTCGACAACTGGGAAGAAATGAATGTGGAGACTTGGCGCGCCTTTGAAAAGCTGTACGGCGAAGGCAAGATCAAAGCCATCGGCGTCAGCAACTTCCGCCCGCGTCATATTGAGAATCTGACCAAGCATTGCGAGATCGCACCGATGGTCGATCAGATTGAAATTCATCCGGGTATGCCGCAGGATGACATGATTGCATACTGCCGCGAACATAATATGGTCGTTGAGGGCTGGAGCCCGATGTCTACCGGACGCATTTTCTCTGTTCCGGAAGTGCAGGAGCTGGCAAAGAAGTACGGCAAGACCGTCGCTCAGGTCGTTCTGCGCTGGCATGTACAGCGCGGTGTTATTCCGCTTCCAAAGTCGGTAACACCGTCCAGAATTGCAGAAAACAGCCAGATTTTTGATTTTTCTCTCGAAGAAGCAGATATGAAAATCATCGGCGATTTGCAGGGCTGCGGCTGGTCGAAACTTGACCCAGACAATTTGATTTATTAAAAAAGAATGCCCACTTTTCTGATGACCAGAGGAGTGGGCATTTTACCGGAAAATCGCAAGAATCTATACAGGAATAACGGCGGAATGCGGATTGACGGAAGTCTTGCCTGCGTCTATACTCTATATTTGTACGAAGAAACAGAGAATAGAAATGGAGTATAGATATGGTAACGAGACTTGAACGCCGCGTGTGTCCCCATGCGGTGTCCGGCAAGATGTTTTGGCTGTGTGCCATCACCTATATCATCGCATTGTTTGGCAGAATGAGCTATTCTGCCGTGATGGTTGCCCTGATTGCCAATGGCAGTATGGACGAAGCACAGGCGGGACTCATCGGTACAGCATTGTTTGTCGTGTACGGTGTGTCACAGATTTTCAGCGGCTTGATCGGTGACCGCATCAGCTCGAAAAAGATGATTTTTGTGGGTTTGATTGGTTCGGGTATTTTGAATCTTATCATGGGACTCACTGGACAATATGCAGTGATGCTAGTCGTATGGGCACTCAATGGACTGTTTCAGTCTACGATGTGGTCGCCGATTGCGCGCATCTTTGCCGAACAGATGCCGCCGGATGAGCGCAAAAAATGCTGCAATAACATCGCGGTGACCTATCCGCTGGCGACAATTCTCGCCTATGTGTTGGCAACCGTTCTGCTGACGGTTTGGAATTGGCGCGGTGTATTCTTGCTGGCAGGTGCGATGATTGTGATTACCGGCATTCATTGGATGATTCGCATGAGCTGGTTTGAAAAACAGATCGAAACCAGTGAGGAAATCGAAGTCATTGAGCTGCAGCCGAAACAAACGCAGAAAAAGGAAAATATGCTGCGTCTGCTGCTGATTTCCGGCATTGTGCTGGCAACCGTTCCGGCTATGACGCACGGTATGCTGCGCGATGGCATTCAGACTTGGCTGCCGACATTGATGACGCAGAATTTCCATTTCGGCACATCGGCATCGGTTGCTCTGGATATTATCATTCCGGTATTTAATATGCTCGGCGTCTTTTTCACCAAGGCACTGCCGAAAAAGTGGACGGAGAACGAGCTGAAAGCCTCCGCTGCTTTCTTCGCTGTCACCATTGTGTCGCTGTTTGCGCTGGATTGGGTGTGCAATGTCAGTGCGGTGCTGTCGCTGATTTTATTGACGGTAGCGAGCACCTGCATGACGGGTGCCAATATCATGCTGATTAACTTGATTCCGGTACATTTTGGCGTGGTGGGACGCGCTTCGTCTGTGACGGGTGTTTTGAATTGCTCGGCTTATGTCGGCTCCGCCATTTCCAGCTTTGGTGTCGGCGCAGTGGCACAGAATTTCGGCTGGGGCGCGGCGATTGCGGTTTGGATTGGCTTTTCGCTGCTCGCGCTGCTGGCATCATTGGTCAGCTGCGGACGCTGGGGCGCGTATGAACATCGCTTGGATAATCGAGAGACAGCAAAACAGTAAGATAAAAAATAGGTTTTCTCTGAGAAAAAAGAGAAAACCTATTTTTGTTATGTATCATATGATTTATACGTCAATTTCAAACTCTTGAAGATATTTTTTCAGCTTGCGCAAAACGGCGTTTGCTGTGCGCACATGCTGCTGTCCCTGCTGGCGCATGTCGAGAGACATCGCTTCGTTGTCAAGAATGTCATTGATGGCATTGCGCTGGCTTTTGATTAAATCATAGATGGGGAGCAGCGCATTGGGACGGAATTCCGTCTGTCCGGTGAGCAGCTGATCTTGCATATGACCCAGCCGCTGTGCGTAAGCATCCAGCTCTTTGCAGTCGGCCTCGGAAAGCTCATTGGTTTGTGTGTCGTGGTCAACATTCTCTATTTCGATTTGCAGGGCGGAAATGCAGAATTCGATTTCCTGCGGTGTCAGATGTAAAGTCGGTTTTTCGGTGTTCGTCATAGTATCAACTCCTTTATGAACCCATAGTAACAGAAATTGCGCGTACAGGCAAGCAGATCCGGAAGTTGTTTACAGAATGTTTGAGATACTTGACAAAAAACGGTGGATATGTAATACTATAACATATGGTTATCAAAACTATTTTTATCGTGAGGAATGTGTCATGAAGAAAAACAAGACAGTGGTTCTCGTTGATTCTGGCTGCGATGTCCCGCAGTCTTTGATTCAGAAATACAACATCAAGGTACTCCGTCTGCGCGTATCGTATGAAAATGAGCACTATATGGACAGCGTTGCGCTGGCATATGATGTGTACAAGCGTTTTCCGGAGGAAATTCCGCATACCTCTACACCGGTGATGCAGGATTATTATGACATGGTCGAGGAGATCAAAGAGGAAGGCTATGAAAATGTCATCGGTATCTTTATCTCCAGCAAACTGAGCAGTACCTGCCATACGGCACATCTGGTTTTTGAAGAACATCCGGAACTCAACTCGTTTATTTTGGATTCCAAAAATATTTCGATTGGTTCGGGTCTGCTGGCCATTTGGGCGGCACAGCAGGTGAGCAAAAATGTTCCGTTTGAGGAAATTTGCGCCAAGCTGAGCGGGAAGGTCAAGGATTCCAAGGTGTTCTTTTATATGGACACGCTGGAGTATTTGCGCAAGGGCGGCCGCATCGGCGGCGTTGCCTCGGTTGCAGGCAGTCTGCTCAAGATTAAGCCGATTATTTCGTGCAATGAAGAAGGCTCGTACTATACCGTGGAAAAGATCCGCGGCGCAAAGGCAGCCAAGGAAAAGCTGCTGCATCATGTAGAAGCCTTTTGCAACGACAGACCAGCTATGCTGGCACTGATGAATGGCGGTGCGCCGGAAGAGGCCGCTGCAATCAAACCGCTTTTGAAAAAGACCATCAAGCAGGGCAAAATTGTAGCAGAAGATCAGATCACTGCTACACTGGCAATCAATACCGGTCCGGGACTGGTTGGCATTGGCATTTTGGTCGATCCGTAACACAGAGCAAGCGAAAAGGCAGGAGCAAACGCTCCTGCCTTTTGTCATGCTTGTTTTTGTTTGTCAGAGGCAATGAGCAGCCGCAGCGCTTCGACGGCGGTCTGCACGCATTGCGTGGTATCGTGTACTTGAATATCTTCCAGCCCCATGGCGCGGCGGGTTTGATTGCCGAGCACGAGCAAAATCGTTCCGACACGCACGCGGCGCACCGCACCGACAATAAACAGTGTCGCGGATTCCATTTCACTCGCCAGCGCACCACAACCGAGCCAAGCTTTCCATTTTTGCTCCAGCTTTGCGGAGACCGGCATGTTTTCCGGCTCATGCTGCCCGTAAAACGAGTCTTTGCACTGGACAACACCAGTGTGAAAGCGCAGTCCTGCTTGTGAAGCTGCTTGATGCAGAGCTTGCACGACATCGAAATGCGGCGTGGCCGGATACTCAATCGGTGCATATTCTGAACCGGTGCCGTCCATGCGGATGGCGCCGGTCGCGATGACCAAATCGCCGCCCAACACATCCGGCTGCATACCGCCAGATGTGCCGACACGGATAAAGGTATCGGCACCGCAGTGCACCAGCTCTTCCAAGGCGATGGCTGCCGATGGGCCGCCGATGCCGGTCGAGCACACACTGACGGGAACACCGTCCAATGTGCCGGTATACGTAGTGAATTCGCGATTGGATGCGATTTTTACCGGATTGTCAAACAGAGCTGCAATTTTTTCGCATCGTCCGGGATCGCCGGGCAGAATCACATATCTGCCGACATCTCCTGTCTTGATTTTCAGGTGAAATTCCCTGTCTGGACTGTAAGCCGTTGCCATGATATTCCCTCCTGTCTGACAAAAGAGCAGAGAAGATTATGCCTTGAATGCTGTGCCGATCTTGTCTGCTTCCATGATTGCCGCATATACTTCGTCTGCGGTGATGTCCTTGCGCAGGTTCTTAGTGGACTGCGTTGGAACAACAGCAGCTTCTGCTACCTTGCGGATTTCCTCTTCCTTGACATCGGTGATGCCCAGATCAGCCAGCGTCATCGGCAGACCAACCAGCTTCATAAACGACAGAACTTCGTTCATTTCTTCTTCGGAAGCGTGCTCCAGAACCAGCTGAGCGATGGTGCCGAAGGCAACCTTTTCACCGTGATACATGCCGTGTGCCTGCGGAACATAGGCAAAACCATCGTTGATGGCATGGGCTGCTGCCAGACCGCCGCTCTCAAAGCCGACGCCGGACAGATAAATGCAAGCCTCAACGACATTTTCCAGTGCATCATTGGACTGCTTAGCTTCCAGTGCTTCCAGCGCACCGGCGCCGTCACGAATCAGGATGTCATAGCACAGCTTGGACATCATCAGAGCAGTGTTGGAGCACTGACCGCGTGCCATGGTCTTGACGCCGGATGCCTTGCAGGCACGAGCTTCAAACCAAGTAGCCAGCGCATCGCCCATGCCAGCTACGAGCAGACGCTTCGGAGACTGTGCGATAACTGCGGTGTCAACCAGAACGAGATCCGGATTACGCTTCATCATCAGAGCCTTGATGACAACGCCTTCGTCGTTGTAGATAACCGCAACGCCGCTGCACGGGGAGTCGTTGGATGCAACGGTTGGGATGATAACCAGCTGGTAGCCGCCAAGATTGGTGACAACAGCCTTTGCGGTGTCAATGACCTTGCCGCCGCCGACACCGATGACAACATCACAGTTATTCTCGGTTACGACATCCATCACGCGGGTGATTTCTGCCTTGGTGCACTCACCGTTAAACTCGCAGAACACAACTTCCTTTTCTACCGACTTCAGGCTTTCTTCGATCTGTGCGCCGACGCGCTTCTTGTTGTTCGGGGAGCAGAGGACGAGGAACTTTTCACCCATTTTCTTGACGTTTTTGCCGAGATTTGCCAGCTCGCCATTGCCCTGCATGTAGCGCGCAGGGGATTTGATACCATAAGACATATTATATGGACTCCTTTCCATGTGAACGAGTGCTGATTATAATCAGCAGTTACCCGTATCTTTACCTCAAGTGTACCAAAATCAGATAGCTTTGTAAAGCAGAAGACGATAGTGGAATATTGGTTTTTTCTTTATGCGTATGAGGCAAATTGTTTTTCCACATTCTGTTGAAAAAACGAAGATTGGGGAGATTCCATCGAAATCGAGATTTTATGGCATGGATTCCTGTCGAAACGGCATCGGGACAAAAAATACATACGAGAATACTTTTTATAAAAAGTGACATAGAAAAGACAAGATTTTGCTGTTTTTTGAGGGAGAAATAAAACGAAGAAATCATGCAATATGAAAAAATAACAGAAAAAACAAAGAAATCGTGCTTTGTCGCTCGTGAAAAAATAAACAAAGAAGCGCCGACGATTCGACAATGAATACAAAATAAGATTGTGCGAAAAAATAGGAGAATTTTTAGATAATAGCAATTTATCTGATAAAATCGCGAAAAGCGTGTACGAGAACGCAAGAAAAAAGAAAAAAGAAGCGACAGATTGTACAAAGATGCACGGGACAAAAAATCAAAACCATGTGAGCAAAAATAAAAATAGAAGAACGAAAATACCAAATAATACAAAGAAATGACGATAATTTACCATGAAAGACAGA
>NZ_JBNMHC010000027.1:0-12036 GCF_050872565.1 Butyricicoccus sp.
CGTGTTTCTTTTCCGCTAATTTCCGCCTTGATTTTACGAAATAAAGCATGTATAATGGCAACGATGAAAAACTAGGCATGTGTCGGTCTATTTTTTCAAACATTTTGTTCAAAAATGTATCATAAAAGAAAGAAGGTGGCTGGTTTGTCTTATACATTCCTGCTGGTTCTGGCAGTTATCCTGCTCTCAACAAAAGTTCTGGGCCTTGCGTCCGGCAAAGTCAATATGCCGCAGGTCGTCGGTGCATTGCTCGCCGGTCTGATCCTCGGCCCATCTATTCTCAATGTGGTGTCTGTTGACAACACGATTTCTGTCATCTCAGAGCTCGGTGTTATCATGCTGATGTTCTCCGCCGGTTTGGAAACCGATCTAGCTGAGCTGAAGAAAACAGGTCTTGCCTCATTCGTCATCGCACTCGCCGGTGTCATTCTGCCGCTTGTGTGTGGTGCCGGACTTTATCTGTTCTGGTTCCGCGGAGAGAGCGATCCGCAGGCCATGCTCAAGGCCGTATTTGTCGGTGTCATCCTGACCGCCACCTCCGTTTCGATTACGGTCGAGACACTCAAAGAAATGGGCAAGCTCAAAGGACGTGTCGGCACAGCGATCTTAGGTGCCGCCGTCATCGACGATATTCTCGGCATTATCGCTCTGACCGTCGTATCCAGCTTTACCAATCCGGACATTCAGATTCACACGGTTTTGCTGAAAATTGTTCTGTTTTTCGTCTTTATTGCTGTTGTCGGTTTCTTTGTATACAAGTATTTTGCGCACCTCAACAACGCATTCAACGAAAAAATGCATCGCCGCGTAGCCATTTACGGCTTGGCATTCTGCCTGCTGCTGTCGTTTGCCTCCGAGCAGTTCTTTGGCGTTGCAGACATTACCGGTGCATATTTTGCCGGTCTGCTGCTGTGTAATCTGCCGAGTGTCCGTGCCTATGTGAGCCGGAAGATTGAAATCTGTGCGTATATGCTGTTCTCTCCGGTGTTCTTTGCCAGTGTCGGTCTGAAGACAGATCTGCGCGGCTTGTCGCTTTCGCTGCTTGTCTTTGCGATTTTGCTGCTCGCCATTGCAATTTTGTCCAAAATTATCGGCTGCGGCCTCAGTGCCAAGCTGTTCCACTTCAGCAACGCAGAAGCGCTTTCTGTCGGTATCGGCATGGTATCGCGCGGTGAAGTTGCCCTGATTGTTGCCCAGAAGGGTGCCGCATTCGGCTTGGTTCCGGACTCCCTGTTCGGTCCAGTCATTCTGGTAGTTATTGTCACCACACTGATTACCCCGATTCTGCTCAAGCTCGTCATGGGACGAAAGCCTGCATAATATTCTAAAATACCACAAATCCGCAGAGAAATTGTTCTCTGCGGATTTATTTTTTGCGGTATTTGTCATGGATTACGGCAGCAATGCCTTCCACCTGCTGAGTGCCAGCTGCGCTTCTTTATATGCCTTATCGGCGGTTTGCGTTCCCGCTTTGACACCTAAAATCGCTGCATCTGCCGGAAGGACATATCCATAGGTCTGCCATCGCTGCATTGCCTGACTGTATGCCGTTTGATACTGCGATGCCTGATACTGTTTCACAGATAGCTCATAGCTCCGATCTGCATTGTACTGATCCGTCTTTGCCTGTGCCAAATTGGTTCGCAAATCAGCCACGCTGTTCCAATAGTCTTGCGATGCCTGTGCAATTTCTGTACTGCTCGTGCTGTGCGCCGACTGTTCCTGTTTGAGCCGCTGTGCAGACAAAGCATTCAAATTGCTGCGCAAATGGTTGTCGCTGGCAATGCGGGATGATTCTGCGTATCCGCTGGTCGGCGCGGCATATGCGCCGCCGCTGTTTAATCCAGCCGCCGCCAGCTTTTCCTCCTGCCCCAACGCAGAAATGCGCGCGGCAGTCTGCGCCTGTGTCACGCTGTCTCGATATGTCGACTGAATCTGACTCAAATTTGCCCGCAGTCTGCGCTGGCTCTCCGCCTGTGCGGTCTCAAATGCATTGCGTCTGCTGTCTTCCGCCGCACGATACAAGCCGTCAATATCCAAAGCCATTGTTTCCCCTCCTTCACATCCGTCTCTTGGTCTGTCGAACGCTGTAGCGAATGGTCAATCCCAGCAAGCCAAACGGTTCATCGTTTTCTTCATTCTTGGCAATGAGTTGGAATTGCCATGCGTGCCGTACCCGTTTTCGCACATCAACCGGCACAGCTGTCGGTGCGGAGCGAAACGAAAAGCGCGAAAAATCCAGTTGCACAAAGGAAAATTGAGAAAATGCCGCACGCTGCACACACTGCATCATGCGGTCTGTGCGGTACCAAATCTCCGCACCGGAACAGCCATACGGCATCAGTCTGGGCTGACTGTACGTCACGGTCTTGGTTGCGCTGGCTTCCTGTAACGGCAAAAGTGGTGTCGCCCAATGGGCGGCAATCGCAGCCCCGTCATCCGAATAGGCGTGTGGATCATCGGTGTGACAGAATCGGCAAACCCGTCCATCTTCTGTGCCAAACCACAAATAGCCGTCCGTGTCGGCATCCGGCAAAAAGCACTGCACCGGAATATTTTCCCAATAATACCATTCCGGTATGCCGTCTGTCATCTGTCTGCTGTCCGCCACATAGCAATGCTGATTGACAGCAAGATAATATTTTCCATCCCACACGCAGGCGGTCGCCTGCGTTAAATCCTCACGGCACAGCTTGGGATCAATGCGCTGGGATACACCGGAAATTGTTCGATATTCCGTGACATACGTACCGTAAATACCCATCACGCCGTGCGGCGAGAGATAATACGGCGTCCCTGCCAACACATCTATGGCATATGGACTGACTGCACCGGCAGCTTCTGCACCCTGCCTCAGCTGATACGCCGGTTTATTATTTTCATCTAAGGAAAACGTGCGCAAATACTGTTTGGCGTCCTGACCATCCGATTTGAGGACAATCTGCGTGTCATATTGCCGGACATACCCCATAATCGCGGAGGCATCCGAACCAATGCGCGTATAGCCGGTATCCGGAAAATAACTCGGATCGTACAGTCCCGACTGCCAATCCCAGTTGGGCTGATCGGGATTTCCAGACACAAAGACACGCGTGTCATTTTGACCGCCAAACAGACCGCAGATGCAGCATTTGTTGATGTCCGGCTGATTCTTGACTGTCTTGGAAAAGGTAATGACAACATTGGCCATTCCACCGGCGTCCGGCGGTGCCTGCGTCAATGTCACTTTTCCCGCATAGGCATCCACCCATTTGACGGTATAGCCGGAACAGGTCACAGAATCCACATCAATATCTTGGCAGTCCAGTTGAAATTCCGTACTCGTTCCATCTCCGACAAAGGTGTTGATGCGTTTTGGCGTCAACAAATTGACCGCTTCAAAGCTGGTTCCTCCGCCGCTCGGCGGACTTCCTATCGTTGTAGTCGGAACAAACGCTTGTGCTCGAACCGGCTGCACGGTTTCTCCGTCATAAACGAGATAGGTCTTGCCATCCAGCAGCCACAGCTTGCCGTTCATCAAAAATGATACGGAACGCGAGGCATTCATATCGTCATATAGTTTCTGTGTCGTGTTGTCAGACTTCAGCCGCCACAGTTCCGTTCCCGCATGGCACAAAATCTCTTCGCCCAGTCGATGCAGACCGTAAATCCTGCCAGTAAATCGCGCGCGGGTCTGATAGCCGGTGCGCTTAACCGGAAAATATGTCTCGTCCGCAATCATATTGCAGGCGTCCGGCGAGCGAGACCAATCGGTTTTCGTCGGATGATTGGCAAAATCCACACCGGCAAACCGTTCGATGGTCAGTTCCTGTCTCGCTGTCGTTTCCGAAAATTGATAGGCATTGCTCATACATCGGTTCCCAAAATCGGCGTCTGCACACACGGCGCATAATACGCGGCGCGGCGTTCATATTCCTCCATCAGCCAATTGAACTTATTGTGGTCATCCTCTTCAATCAGCATGGCAGCCAGTCCATACGGAAAGCACTCCTGCACGAAGCATTCCTCATACGGAATTTCATCCTCTAAGGTGTCGAGGACAGCAGCCGGACGTAAAGTATTCCATTCGGTTGTACTTGCCGTCAATCGCTGCTGTTCATACACGCGGTCGCGCAGCAGCTGATTGATGCATCCGAGCGCAAACGGCTGAAGCGCTTCCGCATCCTCTGTTTCCAGACCGTTGAGAATCATCGCCTGTTCAAACAGTTCCCATCCTGTCATGTGTGACCTCCTTTCTCTTGTTTGCGCGGCGGGCGCAATCACGCGCCCGCCGTGCAAGATTCTCATCAGCAGGTCTTATCTGCTACATCCGAAGTGAATTTTCCTTCTGCAAATGCCACTACGCGGAAAGTAGCTCCAGAAGTCATCGTCACTGCGGAAGTATATACTTTTGCGCTGTCCGAATAGCGCGGATCCGTGCCATCCACAGTATAGCGCATTTCCTCCGCGCCGCTCGGCTTGGTCGCTGTCACAGCCATAGAGCTGATCGCAAGAATCGGTGCTGTCAGCTTGCTGCTCTTCTGCACCAGCGCATACACGCCCTTGCTCTTCGCACCGAGCACAAATGCATCGTAATAATGGCGTCCCTCAATGAGCGCACCGGAAACACCAACCGGATCGTTATGCACCTTGGCATCCGAGATTTTATACGGCATCAGCACGGAATTCTTGTGTGTGATGATAAAATAGCAGCCGGTCGGCATATAGCTCTTCGGCACGCGGACAATATTGAGACCGGAAATCTCTCCGCAAATGCCCTTGCCGATGGCCTTCACACCGAGACCTTCCAAGCCGGTAAATTCCGGAGACAGACGAATCATTTTATACACTTCTGCCGTCACATAAATATAGCGGTCACCGTCCGGCACCAGATTGTCATCCAGCGTCTGTGCGCCGGTGGAAATCAGCTCGACAATGGTATCCTTTGTCGGCGCGCTGTCCGTGGTGGCAATGGTTCCCGCCATCTTAGCAAACTGTTTGAGCGCATATTTATCCGCCGCCGGTGTAGACTGCTCATTGATCTGCAAGCGCAGCATATCAGCAGCCTTTTTACTCATGTTCTGATCCAGATAATTGCCCTTATCAATAGTCAGAGTAAACGCCTTGTCCTGCGTCATCTTGAGTTCCTGTACAATGTCCTGCATTTCCGTCACGGTACCATAGCGAGACATGCCCTCACGGGTGTAATCGACCTCCGGTACAGTCACCGGTGTGTATACTTTCAGTGTCTTGACGCCGGTCAGGTCAAAGGTCGTCGAGGTTTTCCCCTTGACGAACGAACCAGCGGTGAATACTTCTGCAATTTGACTGGAATATTTAGTCGCGAGATTGACAGCCATACGATTACCTCCTTAGCCTTTTCCCATCAGTGCGAGAATGATGGGATCTATGATGTTGTTTTCTCCGTCTGAGCGCGCGGAACCGACATCCATGCGGCGGTTGTCCGCATTTTTGCGCAGCTGTTCCAGCTCTTCGCGCAGCTTGCGAATTTCATAGGCGCGATATGCGCCCAACAGATCGCCGGAACGATTGGCTTCATCCCACACCTCCGGCGGAATATCCTGTGCGTTGATGTCCGGATAGGCGGACAAAAACGACTGATAGATATTGGGCTGTGCGAACTGTCCGCGCATGGCGCCGTTCATCTGCTCCGGCATTTCTCCGGTCTGACCGTTTTTTGCCGCATCATTGGCACGGGATAACCCCTGTTCGGCAGCAGCGATGAGCTGCTCCAAGGTCAGCTCCAGCGTCTGTCCGTCTACCGTCACGGCATACGTCTGTTCTGTGCCCTGCGGCGACTGCTTGTCTGCCGCCTGCGGCAGCTGTTTGTTGTTCATTTGCATAAAAACACTCCTTTTTTACTGCTGGGATGTCTGTGCATTGCCAGCTTGTTTTGTCTTTGCCGATGGATGAATCTCCGGCAGCTGCCCGCTCTCCTTCTGTTCTTTGAGCGCACGAAGCAGGCGGGACTTGCCGCGAATCTGATTATCAGGAATATTTTCCACATACAGAACCGGATCGGTAATAATGCCCTGTGCGAGCAAATTATCATTGGTGACCGTCTGCATGGTCTCTGACCAATACGCAGAAGAGCCGACTTCCACATTGAGTTCCAGCGTCAAGGTATCCAGTCGGCTGAAATCCACATGCTGGATCTGTTCCTCTCCGGTGTCATCGGTCAGGCACACCGTGCGAACGCCGTAATGCACGCGCATCAGATCGACAAAAATACGCACACACTCCTCGACAAAGCGGTAAAATTCCATTTTTACCAGTTCGAGCGGCGCAATGGTCGCCTGCTGTACGGTGACAATTGCCGATGTATTTTCCGGCTTGACGTTGCCAAGCGCCGTATCCGAAGCACCCATCAATTCCATCGTGTCGCGCTTCATCTGTTCTAACAGCGTCATGACCTGTTCCGAAATTTCCGGTGCTTGAAATGCCGTGACAATGGCCTCATTGGGGTTGCCTCGCATCCCAATCGCCTTGCCAATGTCAGAAGAATATCCAGAGGGAAACCGTGTGACATCATAGATAATTTTCGGAAACGCCACATGCTTGATACACTGCACATACATCGAATACAGCTTGTTGATTGCAATTTGGTTAGGGATAGCTTCGGTGATCGGAGATTCTCCATGATAGCAATTCTTGACCTTCATCCATGACATATACGCCACGGGATACATGCGATACGGCGTGAGCGTTTCTTGCATAATTACGGTATTCTGGGTGCACTTATAGAAGGAAATTCCCTGTTCTGTGCGCTGCATCCGAAGCAGCACCGTGACCATATTGTCGGAATCATCCGTCTGTGCATCGTACTGCGGCTCCAGCAAGCTGTCCGGCCGAATGGCTTCCGCTTCACTCTTACTCAAGCCGCGGCGCATCGCCTCCTGCCGCACGCTGTCCACCGAACGGCGCATAGACAAGATGATATACGGCTGCCGCTGCACATCATCCACTGCCGGATTGCCGAAAAAGACATCGGTGTTTTCAATCAAATCCACTTCAATGTCTCCGGCAACGCCCTGTCCGCTCTCTTTGTCCGGATCAAATCGGATGTAAAAGCAGCCATCTCCGTCTACACAGGCGTTGCGCAGCATATACCGATTCTTGCTCTTGACACCGGCACGCTCAATGACCGATGCCACAGAGCGATCAATGACTTTCTGCATCTGTTCTCCGTCCGGCACCGACTGAAACGGCTGGGTTGTCACGGAAATATCATCGGATACCAGCATAGAGATAAACAGATTGACGACACGGCGCAGAACATTAAAAATCAGCGGGTCAAGCGTTGTGACATTGAGTCCCTCCCATTGTCTGCCAATAAAAAAATTTTCATTGGTCTTTACGCGGTCATACAGATCTATGCGGTTGTTGTAATCCACACCGCGTTGATACTCCCGCCAAACCTGTTCAGGAATCAGCATCGTTTGTCTCCTTCTCTGTCGGACCGGTATATGCAAGCAGCGCTGCGATGTCGCGGCTCAGCGCGTCCTCAGCAGGCGTCTGCGCCGCCTCGCTCTCCGGCTTTTTTCGTTTTCTGTGCGGCAATTTTCCGCCGCGCGCTGCCCATACGCCGCACACAAAGCACAGCAGACTGCACATGCAGCAAATGACATACTCCATCGCTTTTCCTCCTCATCGTTGATAGGTCAAAAACGCGCCGACTTCCCTGTCGTATGCGCCCGGCTCCCAGTCCATCCCTTCCGGCCGGATGGTTCCGGCAAAATAGCGCAGCGCATCCGGCGCATGGGTCAATTCATGCGGGGTGTTCGCCGTATCATTGGGATTTTTGGGATCCGCCGCAAGCATAGGCAGTGTGCGAATGAGATTTTTACATGCCGGACTGATTTTCAGCCGTGCCGTTTGTATGCCCTGTTCGTCGGAATACGGATGCAGATACTCTTTGACGGCGTACCATCCCGGAACACGTTCACCCATGGCTTTGTCAAAAAACAAGCCATGCTCGGCAAAAATATCCACCGCAGACCGTCCGGTTTCCTGTCTGCGATTGAACAAATCCGGCGGTGCAAGCCGCTGAAAGATGATTTCTTCTCCGCTTTCCGCCTGACAAATTGCCTCAGCGGCTTCGGAAATAATCAAGCCCGATTGATAGACCTCCCGATACACCCATGCGGTACCGTCCGGTGCCAATGCAATCCACAGTGCCGCGAGCATATCCAAGCCGTAGTCAATCGCCAAATATCTGCGCCACCAATTGGGAATCGGCGGCGGGCTGGCAACATGAAGATCTGGGGAAAATTCTTCAAAATACTGTCCCTCAAACAAATCCCATCTGCCGTACAGCAGTGCTTTTTTGCTGCGCGCATCGAGCAACTGCAATCGTTCCACATAGCCCGGATCACTGCGCATCAAAAACGTATTGTCTTGAACTTTTGCGGGAAGAAACAGCTTTCCATCTTTTTCTTCGCCCGGTGTCAATACATCAATGTATCGGCTCTTGACCCAGCTATGTCCCACGCCGCCCGGATTGGTCGACGCCTTGACCTGTTTGGGGTATCCATTGGTTCCGCGGATTCGCGACAGCAGATAGGTAAACTGAAACTCGGTAAAGTGCGTCAGCTCATCAAATCGAATGACATCGTATTCCGCGCTCTGGTATTTTGTCACATCGTTTTCGCTGTCACAAAATCCAAATTCAATGCGTGATTGGTTGCGAAACGTCCACAAGTGATTGCTCTCTCCATACGTTCCCCATTCTTTCGGGTACAGCGTCAGAGAGACCTGAATCAGAGACCGCTTCAGCTCCGGAAAGGTACGGCGCAAAACGAGCTGCCGCGATGCCGGATATTTCATCGCAAAAATCAGCGCATCAATGAGCTGTGCATAGCTTTTGCCGCCGCCTGCCGCGCCGCCGAACAGCGTTTCCCGCGCGGTCGAGCGAATAAACTCCAGCTGTCTGCGCGTAACGGAAAGCTCCATTTACTCCACCACCCGCAGTGTCAGCTCAAATTTTTCCTCTGGTCTTTCCAGCTCTTCCGGTGTCAGCAATTGACCTTTGCCGACAGCTCGTTCGAGAATTTCCTTTGCAACGCCTGCGCGCGCCGTACCGCTGAGGGTTTCATCCTCCAGCATACTGCACAGGCATTGCGCCGCTTCCGGCGAGTGTTCACACAAAATCTCACGTACTTGATCGCTGTGTGTTTTCTTCCGTCTGCGGCGGCTGGTATTTTGCGCCATAGGCATTCCTCCTTTGCGTTGGTCTTTGGCAGTTCACGAGCTATATAATACAAGCTGCTGGGTATCTGTACACATCAATTTCTTGCAAACCTGTGGATAACTGCACGAAATAGCAGGTTTTTTGTCCCTTTTTCAAAAAAACAAAAATTTTTTCTTTTCTTGTTGACAAATGCCTTGTCTTATTGTATATTTGTATTAACGAATTAGTACAGTAATTCAAATTTTATCCAGGAGGTATCTTATGCAGTGGAATTTATCTGATGACCGCCCCATCTACTTGCAGCTCATGGAAACGATTACGGCGGCAATCGCCTCTGGCACCCTGGCAGCAGGCAGCCGTCTTCCCTCGGTGCGTGAACTGGCAGCAGAGGCCGGAGTCAATCCAAACACCATGCAGCGCGCGCTCGCGGAGCTGGAACGAGAAGGGCTGCTGTATTCGCAGCGAACCGCCGGACGTTTCGTCACCGATCAGAGCGAGCAAATCACACAAAAACGAAAGGAAATCGCTATGGAACAGATTCGCATCTTTCTCTCCTCCATGAGAGACATGGGATATACATCCGAACAGACGCTGAATCTCATCCACCAAGCGATGAAGGAGGGTAATGTATGAACGAACCGATTTTACAATGCACCGGCTTATGCAAAACATATGGTCAAAAGACCGCTTTGGACAATGTCACATTTTCTCTGGAGCGTGGCCGCATCATCGGCTTGCTCGGTCCAAACGGCAGCGGCAAAACAACACTCATCAAGCTGGCAAATGGATTGCTCACACCGTCATCCGGTGAAATCCGCATCGCAGGCAATGTGCCGGGCAAGGAAACCCATGCCATCGTGTCCTATCTGCCGGAGCGAACCTATTTCAGCGATTGGATGACCGCAGACGATCTGCTCAACTTCTTTCAAGATTTTTATTCCGATTTCAACATCAACAAGGCCGCTGACATGCTGACGCATTTGGGCATCAAGTCCACAGACACGCTCAAATCCATGTCCAAGGGCACCAAGGAGAAAATCCAGCTCGTTGTGGTCATGAGCCGCGAAGCCGATTTATACCTGCTCGATGAGCCAATCGGTGGTGTCGATCCAGCAGCGCGGGAGTATATCCTTAACACGATTTTGACCAATTACAACGAAAACAGTACGGTTTTGATTTCTACACACCTGATTTCCGACATTGAAAAGGTTCTCGACGAGGTCTTGTTCCTCAACAACGGACAGCTGGTTCTGCAAAAAACCGTCGATGACATCCGTGAGGAATATGGCAAATCCGTCGATGCACTGTTCCGGGAGGTATTCGCATGTTAAGCAAACTCATGTATCATGAATTTAAGGCGACGCGCCGGGTTTTCTTTCCGGCATACGGCATTATGCTCGCGCTCGCTGTTATCAGCTCCATATTTATGCTGTTCTCTGACCTGAAAACACCGCTTTTTCTCTCGCTGACTGCCTATGTTCTGTCCCTGTTTGCCGTTGGCGTTCTGTCCTTCGTTTATATGATTGTGCGATTTTATAAAAATCTGCTGTGTGACGAAGGCTATCTGATGTTTACGCTTCCGGCAACACCGGCACAGCTGATTTGGTCGAAGTGCATTGTCTCTACTATCTGGATGGTTGTTTCTACCATTTTGTGTATCATCACATTTATCATTTTGATTCTTCCGATCATGTTCGGCACGTATGTCCAGTCGGACTTTGCTCTCTTACAGGCCATTGGCATGGGATTCCAGCGTCTGACTCAGTCGTTCGGCATCCATCTGGTGACGATTCCGATTTTGCTCATCATTCTCGGCATTGTGTATATTTCCAACAGCTGTATGCACATTTACGCCTGCTTAGCCATCGGCGGCTTGTTCAACAAGCATCGTCTCGGCGCGGCAGTCGGCGCATTCATTGTGTTCGCCATCGCATGGAACATCATTCTCAGCACACTGCTTTCTGTCGGCTCGAAGATCTTAACCTCATTCAACTGGGATCCATTTTCTTACCCGGCATTCATGAGTGGTGTGAGCAGCTCGTATCTCTTTATCCTCTGCTCCATCGTCGTTGTTATTGTGTGTATGCTGGTAAATTTCTGCATCACCAATTATCTCTTTAAGAGACATTTGAATTTACAGTAATCCAACAATCCTTCTATACACGCGGCAGCCTGACCATCAAATGTGACGGTCAGGCTGTCGTTTTCTCTGTACAATACCATGTCAAATATGATAAAATAAATGGTACAAAGAGGAAAAGGGAGGGATTGGCCATGCGATGCCCTTACTGTGGTGTCAATTATTCAGACGAAGAACGAAAATGCCCGATTTGCGGCAAGCGCGCTCCGCAAAATGCCTCAGGCAAAAAGAAACCGGTTGATTTCGGTATCTCGCATGAATCCAAAGAAAAAGATTATACCGCCAAATCAACGGAACGGAAGCAAACCTATCGAGAACATGCAGACGGTTTTGCGGATATTCCCAAGCATACCGAAAAGCAATCTTCTGAAGCTGCTTGGCAGCGTGCTGCCAATGGAGAACACTCCCACGGCAATCCGCTCGAACCCAAGAAAAAGAGCGGCTGCGGCATCGGCTGTCTGATTGTCATTCTTATTTTTATCGTCATCAGCATTCTCTGTTCCATTTCTCTCGATTTTACAACGAACAATTGGGACGAAGTCGAAGATTTCTTTGATTCTGTGGCAGAATCTACCGACGATTCGTACACGGATGATGCCTATCAGCCGACCGATGTGCCGACCATTCTCAATGGCAACTGGGTAAACAGCAATGCATCGCTTTCTCTGACATTTGACAACGGTGTCATTTCTTGGAAAAACGAAGA
>NZ_JBNMHC010000028.1:0-11856 GCF_050872565.1 Butyricicoccus sp.
GCAGACGCATGGTGTGTGCTGCTTGCCTGTTCGCCGTGATGATTGCTATATATGCCGGTATGATTTCGGTTTTGCATATCGTTCCGCGCAATGACAGCCATTCGATGCTGGATCAAGCACTGTACATGGCGCGAACCGGCACCAATATCATCCATCCAGACAGCGTGTATGTGACCTACTTTTCCAAATATGGAAACAACTATTTGCTCACGCTGCTTTTCGTCTGGTTTTTCCGCGGGATAGATGCCTTGGGCGTGACGGATATATATCGGGCGGTGTACATTCTCAATGCGGTTTGCTTGGTCATTGGCTGCATCTTTTCCTGTTTGATTGCCCGACGCATACGCGGCGGCGCGGCAGCAGTCAAAGTATTGGTGCTGTTTGTCTGCAATCCGGTCTATTATATTATGACGTTTTGGGTGTACTCTAATACCCTGAGTGTGCCGTTCGCGATGATTTTGTTTTATCTTGGCGTGTGTCTGTATCAGACGGAGAATCGGAAAATCAAACTGCTGCTCGGCTGTATCGGCGCCGTCGTCACGGTGTTGGGGTATCAGATTCGCCCGACAGCGATTTTTCCTGTGTTGGCATTTCTGGTCGGATGGTTCTTTTATATCCTGCCAAAGCTCCGCCATAGACCGTGGCACATCAAAGAACTGATGCCGCGCATCGCGGCGTTTGTCCTGATGGTCGCCATGGCGGCAGGAACGCAGATGATTGTATCCGATCGGTGCCAACAGGCGTTTGGTGCCCTTTCTCATGCCAATTATCCGTTGACGCATTGGCTCATGATGGGCTCACACGGCAAGGGTGTATATAATGAGGCAGACGATAAATTTACCCTGACGCTGCCGGATGACAAAAAAGGTCCGGTGACGCGGGCAAAGACGATACAGAACTATCGCAATCTCGGCGTCAAGGGAACGGCAAAGCTGTGGCTGAAAAAGACAGCGACAACTTGGGGTGATGGCTGGTTTCAGATGAGCCGCCGCCTCAATCAGATGGAAGGCTACAACTGGGTCTATCAGCATTTGATTGGCGGGCGCAGCTTTGCGATCAAATATTACAGCCAGTGCTTTTGGCTGTCGATTCTGCTGATGACGATGTTACATTTACTGCGGCAGCTCGGACGCCGCACGGTACTGACGTATGATTTCCTGCTGATGACGGTTATTTTGGGCGGCATCGTCTTTTACCTGTTCTGGGAAGTCAAATCGGCGTATGCGATTTCGTTTTTGCCGTTCTTCTTCCTGCTCGCGGGAGGACACACACTGCCGGTGCCGGAGAAAAAACACAGACAGATCGCGGCGCGAATTGGTCTGTGTGCTGTTTGGGCGGCGGTGCTGGTCGGTTCCGGCAATGTGCAGCGCGCCGCGGCAGCGCGTTCCCAGACGCCAAAGTATGTGATTCGGAGCTATGGCAGCACATGGATTGAACCGGTGCATTTGTTTGACGGAGAGACCATGACACAGACGTTTTATCCCAATCACTCGTTTGACACGATTCGGCTAAAAATTCGCACGCAGGCGGGTGTGCTCGGCGCATCGCGGGAGACTGCTGATTTTGCCGTGCAGCTGCGCAACGCGGCGGGACAGGTTGTCTATGAGACGACAATCACACCGGATAATATCGAAGATGACTCGCGTGTTTGTCTGGATACCGGTGTGCAGCAGGCGGATAAAAACGGATATACGCTGTCCATCACCAAACATGCCGGTTCCGTACAGGACATGGGCTTGTGGACGAGCACAGGAATGCGCCTAGATTCGTATACCGGTACGATGACAGTGGGAAATATAGAGAAACAGACGGACTTGTATATGAGCGTCTATCGCAAATAACAGAAATAGAGCACGCCGATTGGCGTGCTCTATTTCTGTGTCAGAGTAAAGTTTCGATGGAATCCTGTTCGGTAATCGGGCGAATGACGCGGCAGGGATTGCCGTATGCCAAGACACCGGCGGGAATATCTTTTGTGACGACACTGCCGGCACCGATGACACTGCCGCTTCCGATGGTCACACCGGGAAGAATTGTGACATCGCCGCCGAGCCAGATGTTGTCACCCAACGTGATTGGCTTGGCGCATTCCAAGCCTTGGTTGCGCTCCTTGGGAAGCATCGGATGAATGGCGGTGTACATGCCGCAGTTCGGACCGATGAAGCAGTGCGAACCGATGGTAATCGGCGCGCAATCCATGAGATAGGCACCGTGGTTGAAAAATGACCCTTCACCGATGGTGCAGTGATACCCGTAATCTGTATAAAACGGCGGAAGAATCACAACATCCTTGTCCAATTTTGGCAGCAGCTGGGATAAAATCTCCTGCTGCCGTTCTTTTTGGTTGGGTGCAGTCGTATTAAACTGAAAGCACAGCGTATCTGCGTGTTCCCGTTCCTGCAAAATGCTGGGGTCATAATTGGCATCATACCAGAGGCCAAGATCGCGTTTTTCCTGTTCTGTCATAAGTTCTCTCCTTTGTGTGGGATACCTCAAGTATAGCATAGTTTTCGCAAAAAAGACAAAAATCTGATAGGCGATTTGTCGCTGAATCTGCTATAATAAGCACATACGAGAGAATAGAAATCGGGGAAGGAGTATATTATGGCAGAACATCAGGCGATGAATGTACAGTGCTTTGTCAAGAAGGATTTTCAGTCGGTATTTGTCGGGAAAAATGACCCGAAATTGCTGTATGTCAGTGATATTCGACCGGACACCAGTGCACATCCGCGTGTTATGCACGCACATGAAGACTTTGTGGAATTGATTTTGATTTGCAGCGGAAGCAGCGAATATTTGATTCACGACAAGAAATATAAAGTACAGCAGGGCGACCTGCTTATTTACAACCCGCATGTGGTACACGATGAGATTGCCAGTTCAAACAATCCGATGGGAAGCTATTGTGTTGCCGTCGGCAATTTACATATGCCGGGGCTCAAAGAGTACGCTCTGATTCCGGCGGATGCCGGTTTTGTGTTCCCGACAGGAGATCAGTTTGAGGCACTCAAAACGCTGTTCGAGATGATGTTTCGCAGCCTGTCTTCCGGAGAGCCAAATGCAGAAGCGTTTTGCCATTCGCTGATGCACGCCTTGCTCGTCAAAGCACTGACGGTTGTCGGCGTCAAAGCGTCCAACGGAGAAGAAATCGAGATCGAAGAGCCGTCTATTTTGGGACAGCGCATCAAAGAGTACATCGACAAAAACTATGCCGAACAGATTACCTTGCAGAGCATGGGCGAAGCACTCAATATCAGCCCGTATTATTTGTCGCATGTGTTTAAAGAGATGAGCGGATACTCGCCGATGCAGTATTTGCTGCGTCGGCGTATTGGCGAAGCACAGACGCTGCTGATTTCGACCGATTTACCGGTGACGACGATTGCCGGTATGGTGGGCTATGACACACAGAGCTATTTTAATTTGCAGTTTTCCAAAAATGTCGGGATGCCGCCGAAGAAATACCGGCAGAACTATATTGTGGAGACACGACAGCCGGAAAAGAAGCGCAGAAAGAAGAAAAAAGAATCGTAAATCCTCCCGCCGGAGAGCAGAGAAATCTGTTCTCCGGCTTTTTTCTGCGTGCGGAAAAACCGGCAATCGCAGGATATTAGAAAAATCGGTGCAATGAATCCTTTCGCGGCAGAGGGGACGAAACAGCAAGAATCTAAAATTTTTTGCGGCAGGCTGGGACGGGCGGCGCAAAAATACAGCAAGGATATAAAAAATCAAAAAAATACCGACAAAATAGTGAAAAAACAAAAGGGTTAAAGTTTATTTTTCGTGAAAATAGTATACTGAGTACAACAAAAACAAGGAACCGCAAAACAAAAATTGTGGATGCAAGACGAATGTTTATGTATGAGGAGGAAACAATTATGAGCAAGACAAAGATGACAGTAGGTCAGGCAGTAGTAAAGTTCCTGAACCAGCAGTACATCGAATTTGACGGCGTAGAGCAGCCGTTCGTAGATGGTATCTTCACCATCTTTGGACACGGCATGGTAGTTGGTCTGGGACAGGCACTGGACGAAGATCCGGGTCGCTTGCGTGTTTATCAGGGCAGAAACGAGCAGGGCATGGCACATGCGGCTATCTCTTATGCAAAGCAGAACAATCGCCGTAAGATCATTGCTTGCTCCTCTTCCATCGGCCCGGGTGCAGCAAACATGGTAACCGCAGCACTGACGGCTTCCATCAACCACATTCCGCTGCTGCTGTTCCCGTCCGACTCCTTCGCAACCCGTCAGCCGGATCCGGTATTGCAGCAGATGGAGGTTTCTCATGACCTGAGCATCACCGCTTCCGATTGCTTCAAGCCGGTTTGCAAGTACTGGGATCGCATTTCTCGTCCGGAGCAGCTGATGCCGGCACTGATTAATGCATTCCGTGTTCTGACCGATACCGCAGATTGCGGCGCTGTCTGCATCAGCCTGCCGCAGGATGTACAGGGCGAGAGCTTTGAGTATCCGGATTACTTCTTCCAGAAGCGCGTACATCACATTTCCCGCCGCGGCGCAGACGCATACGAAGTAGAGAAGGCTGTAGAGCTGATTAAGTCCGCAAAGAAGCCGATTCTGATCTCCGGCGGCGGTGTTCGTTACTCCGAAGCAGGCGAGACCGTGATGAAGTTCGCTCGTGAGTTCAACATTCCGGTATCTCAGACACAGGCTGGCCATTCCGCTCTGCCGGACAGCTTTGAGCTGAGTGTAGGCGGTATCGGTGTTACCGGTGGTCTGGCAGCAAATGCCCTGTGCAAGGATGCCGATCTGGTTATCGGTGTTGGCACCCGTTTCAATGACTTCGTTACCGGTTCTAAGTGGGTTCTGTTCCGCAATCCGGACATCAAGGTTTTGGCCATCAACACCTCTGAATTCCATGCAGAAAAGCTGGATGCAACCCGCTGCGTAGGCGATGCCAAGGTAACGCTGGAGCAGATTTATGACGCACTGAAGGCTGACGGCTACAAGTCTGGTTACACCAATGAGATTCAGGAAATCCGCGAGGTATGGGAGAAGGAGCGTCTGAGCGTTCTCGGCGTACAGTACCATGGCGAGGGCTTCGGCGAAGGCAAGTTCGTTCCGTGTGTACCGAGCTGGACCGAGAAGATCATGAACGACTTTGTCAATGACATCGGCGGCACCATCACCGAGTCCAATGCCGTAGGCATTCTGCGTGAAGAGATTGACGACGACGCTATCGTTGTTGCAGCAGCAGGCTCTCTGCCGGCTGACCTGGAAAGACTGTGGGTAACCGATGCAAAGGACACCTACAACATGGAATACGGCGCATCCTGCATGGGCTATGAGATTGCAGGCGCACTTGGCTCTAAGCTGGCAGCACCGGAGCAGGAAGTTTATGCTCTGGTTGGCGACGGTTCCTTCATGATGCTGAACTCTGAGATTCCGACTGCGATTCAGGAAAATGCAAAGATCACCGTTGTTGTATTCGATAATACGGCATTTGGCTGCATCAATAACCTCCAGATGGGCAACGGCGTTGGTTCTCTGGCAACTGAGATGCGTCACCGCAACGAGGAGACCGGCAAGCTGGACGGCAAGTACTGCTACACCGATTTCGGTAAGGTTGGCGAAGGCTACGGCATGAAGGCATTCTATGCTAAGACACCGGAAGAATTCCGCAAGGCTGTTCAGGATGCCAAGAAGGAGACCGGCTCTTGCATTATTGATGCAAAGGTTCTGCCGAAGACCATGGCAGAGGGCTATGAGTCCTGGTGGCACATCGGCGTAGCTTCTACCTCTAAGTCCGAGAAGGTACAGGAAGCACGCAAGCGTCTGGACAAGTACATCAGCGAAGCGAGAATGTATTGAGTTAATACGGCTGTAATGACACACCACATCTCCAGTTTCCTAACAAGACATTCGTAACTCTGTGCACTCATGCATTCTCCGCATGTATATACCTTTTCTCACAGCTTTTGCAGCGCGACGGGGGTCGCGCTGCAAAGGAATGCTTATACAAAACTGGAACAATTAACCGATACTTGACGATAAATAAGGAGCGAGCAAAATGAAATACACAGCAAAAGCCCCGTTTGATAAGGGCTATAATAAAATGGTTTCCGCAGTAGACAATCCGGAAATGATGGGTATGGAATTCGGTGTTGTCAAGATGACTGCTGGCGACATCATGAACTTTGATTACGCACAGGAAGTGGTTTATGACCTGATGAGCGGTACCGTGACCTTCGCTTGGGAAGGCAAGAGCGAGACCGTGACCCGTAAGGACTGCTTCCATGAAGGCGCTATCCTGCTGCACGTGCCGCAGAACACCGCAGTGACCATTACCTGTGATGCAGATGCGGAGATCGCTGTAGCTCGCACAGAGAATGCGCGCAGCTTTGCTTCTAAGCTCATGCGTCCGGAGGACTGCCTGAGCGCAAACGAAGAGCGTGGAGCTGGTCAGATGAACGAGTGCTCCACCCGTCTGGTTCGCACTTTCTTTGACCGCTCTAACTGCCCAGAGACCAACTTCTTTATCGGTGAAGTGGTACACTTCCCGGGCAAGTGGTCTTCTTACCCACCGCATCAGCATGTAGAGCCGGAGCTGTATTACTACAAGTTCCTGCCGGAAAACGGCTATGGTCTGGCTGAGTACGGCGATGATGCCTTCAAGGTAAAGAACAACGACCTGACCGGTATGCCGGAGAATGTCACCCATTCTCAGTGCGCTGCACCGGGTTATGCAGAGTATTATCTGTGGTGCATCCGTTTGCAGGATGACAAGAACATCGTGACCACTGTTGTGCCGGAATACGAGTGGGTAACCGCTGCTGACGCAAAGTATTTCCCGGAAATTTAAGGCAGGAGGCATAGACATGAAAGCATTTCAGCTGATTCCTGCGATTGCAGAATATGCAGATTTTAAGACCTATGCAAATGAAGCAGGTCTGGGCGCAGAGGATCTCATCCTCACCAACGAATATATCTATGAGCCGACAATTGCTGCACTGAATCTGGGCTGCCATACCCTGTTTCAGGAAAAGTATGGCATGGGCGAGCCGACCGATGTCATGGTAGACGCCATTCTCGATGAGCTGCGCGGCAAAGACTATAACCGCATCATCGCTGTCGGCGGCGGCACCATCATCGACATTGCCAAGGTTCTGGCAGTCGCTTCCAAGGAAGACAAGGTAGACGATCTGTACGACCGTATGGCTGACCTGCATAAAGTCCATGAGCTGGTTATCGTGCCGACAACTTGCGGCACCGGTTCCGAAGTGACCAATATTTCGATTATTAACCGCACGACCAAGGGCGTCAAGCAGGGCATTGTTTCTCCGGCTATGTTTGCCGATGAAGCTGCACTGATTCCGGGTATGCTCGCAAGCCTGCCGTATGGCGTCTTTGCAACGTCCTCGATTGATGCTATGATTCACGCTGTCGAGTCCTTCCTCAGCCCGAACGCGTGCGCGATCAGCGAACTGTTCTCCAAGAGCGCTCTGCATCTGATTCTGAGCGGCTGGCGTGCCGCTGTAGACAACGGCGACCGCGATGCTTGGAAGAAGTATGCAGCTCGATTCCTGCGTGCTTCCAACTTCGCAGGCATTGCCTTTGGTCATGCCGGCTGTGCAGCGGTTCATGCTCTGAGCTATCCGCTCGGCGGCGCACATCATGTTCCGCACGGTCAGTCCAACCAGCTGATGTTTGCCGATGTTATGCGCAAGTATCAGGAAAAGAAGCCGGTTGGCAAGCTCAACAAGCTGGAAGAGATTCTGGCAGCAGAGCTGGATACCGAGCCGGTATTTGCACTGGAAGAGCTGTATAAGCTCATGAATGCAGTACTGGAAAAGAAGCAGCTGCGTGAAGTTGGCGTGACCGCAGATGAACTGCCGGTATACGCAAAGACGGTACTGGAGACCCAGCAGCGTCTGCTCAACAACAATTATGTAGAACTGTCGGAAGAGGATATTTTGGACATCTATACCAAGGCATTCTAATCTTGCATCCGTTTGATACGAATACAGGCACAGGATAATCCCTGTGTCTGTATTTTTTTGCACTATTTCGAGAGAATGAGGCATCAGAAAAGTATAGTATCGCAGGATGTTTCAAATTTTTGATTTTTGCGTTACGGGGGAAAGAACAAGATTTTGAAAGTTTTCCGGAAAAAAGCGGGAAATTGCCTGTCTGCGCATACAGAATTTGAATAAAAAAGAATTTCTTTAGAAAAGCTGCAAAAAACAAGAAGTTAAAAGCGGAAAAAACCTGTGCATGATATACTAAAGTCACAAAAAAGGAAAGACAAAATACGGAACAACACATAGGATTAAAAAAGCAGAGAAAGGACGAGAACATATGTTAGACCCGAAGAAAGTTCGCGTCGGCATTGCACCGATTGCGTGGACAGAAGATGACATGCCGGAGATGGGAGCAGAGAACAGCTTCCTGCAGACCATCAGCGAAATTGCCCTGACCGGTTACGTTGGCACGGAGATTGGCTGCCAGTTCCCGAGAGATCCGGCAATCCTGAACAAGGAACTGGGACGCAGAGATCTTTCGGTTATCACAGCTTGGATCAGCACCTATTTAAATGAACAGCCGCTTTGGTGGAACGAGCGTGCGTTTGTGGATCATATGAACTTCCTCAAGGCGTGCGGCACCAATATTATCAATACCTCTGACCAGAGCTTTTCGATTCAGCATCAGTGGAACACCCCGCTGTCTCAGAAGAAGGTGCTCAACGATGATGAGTTTGAGACACTGGCAAAGGGTCTTGACCATCTGGGCAAGATCGCGTATGACAGCGGTATGCAGATTGTTTACCATCATCACATGACAACCACCGTGCAGAAGACCAACGAGATTGACCATTTGATGCAGCTGACCGACCCGAAGTATGTCAGCCTGATTTACGATACCGGTCATCTGACCTTCTCCGGTGAAGATCCGATTGAGATTCTCAAGAAGCATCATGACCGCATCAAGCACGTGCATCTGAAGAACGTCCGCAAGGCAGCAATGGAAAAGTGCTATGCAGAGAACAAGAGCTTCCTGCGTTCTATTCCGGAAGGCGTATTTACCGTACCGGGCGATCCGGAAGGCTGCGTAGACTTCCCGACCGTATTCAAGCTGCTGGATGAGTACAACTACGAAGGCTGGCTGGTTGTCGAGGCAGAGCAGGATCCGGCAATTGCTAATCCGCTGGATTACGCGAAGATGGCTCGCGCATATGTTAATAAGTACACAGGACTTTAATTTTTGTAAAGAGATAGATTTGAGGAGGAAACACAAATGAAAAAGCTGAAGATTGGTATCATTGGTATTGGTCGTCTGGGTTATGAGCACGCTTGCAACATCGCAAACCGCGTACCGGGTTCTGAACTGGTTGCTATCAGCGATAAAAACATCGCTCGCGCAAAGGAAGTTGCAGAAGAGCTGGGTGTATCCGCTGTTTACGAGAATCCGGCTGACCTGTGCAACGACCCGAATGTAGAGGCTGTTGCCATCGTTACCAACACCGATTCTCATGTTGATATGATTGAGCTGGCTATGAACGCTGGCAAGCATGTATTCTGCGAGAAGCCGCTGGCTGAGACCGTAGAGAAGTGCAAGAAGGCAGAGAAGATTGTAGAAGCACATCCGGAACTGATTTTCATGCTGGGCTTCATGCGTCGTTACGATCATTCCTACGCTATCGCAAAGGAAAAGATCAACCGCGGCGACATCGGCGACATTGTTCTGGTTCGCTGCTACTCGCAGGATCCGATTTCCATCATCAAGGGCACACTGGAATACGCACCGCGTTCCGGCGGACAGTTCATTGATATGTCCATCCATGACATCGACCTGATTCGCTGGCTGACCGAGTCCGAGCCGAAGAAGCTGTGGGCAATCGGCGGCTGCTACGAGTTCAAGCAGTACAAGGATTGGGATGACGGCGACAACGTATCCTGCCTGATTCAGAACGAGAACGAGACCATGGCATTCTTCTATGCAGGCCGCGCAGCAGCACATGGCTCCGCAGTAGAGACCGAAATCGTTGGTACCCGCGGTACCCTGCGTATCTCCGCTGTTCCGACCGATTCCCTGCTGGAAGTTATGAGCAAGCATGGCGTTTGCCGCGAGTGCTATCAGGACTTCGTAACCCGTTGGCATGATGCATACGTAAAGGAAATGGAAGTATTCTGCGACCATGTTGCAACCGGTACTCCGGCTACCCCGAACGTATACGATGGCACCAAGTCCACCAACATCGCATTCCGCTGCAAGGAGTCCTTCCTGAAGAACGAGCTGCTGACTCTGTCCGAGTAATTTTGTCTCATTGATTTTATTCATCCATTTATTTCTCACTATATAATCATTTCTGTTATCTCTCTCTAAATAACAGGAAACATCACCACCTATTTCTCCAAGCAAAAAGCCGCAGGGTAATTCCTGCGGCTTTTCACGTGATATGCGAATAAATATTGCTTATAAAACTTCAGTCAGGCTATGTAGCTCTTTGTACGGGAAATCCACGCGCGGCGCCTGCTGGCGGGTGGTGTTGAGCCAAAACGGCACGAGACCGGCGCTGTGTGCGCCGATGATGTCGCGGGCAAAGTTATCGCCGATATAGAGTGCTTCCTGCGGCTTGATGCGCAGCTTGCGCAGACAGTCGAGAAAGATTTTCGGATTGGGTTTTTCCACACCGGCTTCCTCGCTGGTCACCATGGCGTCCAGCACACCGGCAAAGCCCAGCGCAGCGATTTTTCTGTGCTGGATATGTGCGGTCATGTCGGTCACAATGGCGGTCTGCACGTGACGGCGATGCAGGCGGTTGAGCAGTTCTGTCGCGCCCTCTCGCGGCTTCATGATGCGCAGCAGCGTTCCCCAATAGGTTTCATACAGCTCCAGCGGCGTGACGATGGACGGCAGACCGAGCAGCTCTAACATGCGCTGACAGATAATGACGCGGTTGTGGCACGCTGCGACGTGCGGCAGTTCGCGCTTGAGCTGCTTATCTGCTTCTTCGTATGCGGCGAGAAACCGCCGTGCCGGTACGTCAAAGCGGGATTCGCCGTATTCGGCGAGTGCAGCGAGAGCTTGCTGATGTACGGTGGTAAAATCGTATAATGTATTATCTAAATCGAAAAGCACAGCTTTGATAGCCATGAATGTCACCTCACCCATTATATAACGATATTTATTATACCACAAAATATTTGGGCGAAAATAGGTATCCTGAAAGTTTTGAAAACTTTTGCGGTTTCCGATAGAAAAAATATCCGCGCCCTATTGACATACACAGAGAGAATGCTATAATAGGGGCATACAAAACATATGAACAAATATTCATATGTTCAAATTTAAAAACTGCGTATTCTGTTGGATAGGGGCAGGAGGAATTTGCATGGCAAATAAAGTCTATATTATGGAAAATCTTGGCTGTGCACATTGTGCAGGCAAGATTGAGGCAGAGGTTCGCAATTTGCCTCAAGTGCAAGAAGCTGTAATGGTATTTGAGACAAAACAGCTCCGCGTCAAGACGAGTGAGCCGGAAGGGCTGGAAGAAACGATTGAACAAATCGCACAGTCCTATGAACCGGATGTCACCGTGCATGACCGTGACGGCAAAAAGTCCGGCGGACATCATCACCACCATCATCACGAGCATGAAGAGCACGAGCATCACCATCATCACGACCACGATGACGACTGTTGTGACGACGATTGCTGCTGCGGACACGACCACCATCATGAGCATGAGGATCACGAGCATCACCATCATCACGACCACGATGACGACTGTTGTGACGACGATTGCTGCTGCGGACACGACCACCACCATGAGCATGAGGAGCATGAGCATCATCACCATCATCACGATGACGATTGCTGCTGTGGACATGAC
>NZ_JBNMHC010000029.1:0-11795 GCF_050872565.1 Butyricicoccus sp.
TATACCGACCGTTCCAAATTGTCAATAGATTCTGATATTTTGCGAAAAAAGTTACCGTTTTGTCATAATTTTCAGGAGAAAGACCAATTTTTTTCATTTCTATTTTCCGATTTTAGCATGGTTGCCCTCTTCCGTTCTTCGCCGGAACGTGTTATAATATCCCATAATCAATTATGCTGCTGCATTCAGCACCACCATTTCGGAATGTATTTTCCGACCGGAAACAAGCGCCAGAGCTGCCATGCAGGGTAGCTGACGAGGTGGAAGTGATCGAAAATTCGGCGGATGCTTCCCGCCCGCAGGCACACGGACGAAAGCCGTTCTCTTAAACCGCACCGGCAACGGGGTGAACAGAGGGGTTCGGTACTGTGCTGATAAAAATTTTATACCTCGGAGGTAAACTATCATGTGTGGAATCGTAGGCTATGCCGGCCATGAGCAGGCAGCACCCTTCCTGCTGGAAGGTCTGGAGAAACTGGAGTACCGCGGCTATGACTCGGCTGGCATCGCTGTTTTCTCTGACAAGGTTCGTACCGTAAAATCTCAGGGCAGACTGGCTGTCCTGCGCGAGAAGGTAAACGCCGCAGGCGGCGTACCGGGCACGCTCGGCATCGGACACACCCGCTGGGCAACGCACGGCGCACCGAACGACATCAACTCTCACCCGCATTCGAGCATGAGCCGCCGCATCACGGTGGTGCACAACGGCATCATCGAAAATTACATCCCGCTCAAGGAAGAATTGCAGGCAAACGGCGTGGTATTCCGCTCGGAAACCGACACCGAAGTTGTCGCACAGCTGTTTGACTATCTGTATGACGGCGATCTGGTCGGCACACTCATCAAGGTCCTGCACCGCATCCGCGGTTCTTATGCACTGGGCATCCTGTGCACAGACTATCCGGATACCCTGCTCGCAGTCCGCAAGGACAGCCCGATGATTATCGGTCTGGGCGAGCACGAAAACTACATCGCATCGGATATTCCGGCTGTGCTTGACCACACCCGCAAGTACTATCTGCTGGGTGACAACGAAATCGCGCTCATCAAGGCGGATTCCGTCGAGCTGATGGATATGGATCGCAAGCCGATTCATCACGAAATTTATACTGTAGATTATGATATTTCTGCCGCTGAAAAGGGCGGTTACGACTACTTCATGATGAAGGAAATCAAGGAGCAGCCGAACGCGCTGCGCACCTGCATTGGTTCCCGCATTCATGACGGAGAAATCACACTGGATAAGCTGCGTCTGAGCGATGAGCGCATCAAGAACATCGGCCGCATTCACATGGTTGCCTGCGGTTCCGCTTGGCACGCTGCCATGGTCGGCAAGTATGTCATCGAAGAGCTGACCCGCATTCCGGTTGAAGTCGATCTGGCATCGGAGTTCCGCTATCGCCGCCCGATTCTCAGCCGCAATGACCTGTGCATCACCATCAGTCAGTCCGGCGAGACCGCCGACACGCTGGCTGCCCTGCGCGAAGCTAAGGCAAACGATGTACACGTGCTGTCCATCGTCAACGCAGTCGGCAGCTCCATTGCCCGCGAGAGTGATGATGTGCTGTACACGATGGCAGGCCCGGAAATCGCCGTGGCAACCACCAAGGGCTACACCACCCAGTTGGCTGTCATCTATCTGATTGCGATGAAGTTCGCACAGATTCGTCAGACCATTCGTCCAGAGACCTTTGATTCTCTGCTCGCTGACTTGCAGAAGCTGCCGGATCAGCTGGAGAGCATCTTTGCTGACGAAGAAAAAATCCGTCAGCTGGCAAAGGAACACCAGTCCACCGGTTCTGAACTTGTCCGCAACAATGTCTTTATCATCGGACGCGGCATTGACTACGGCGCTTCGCTGGAAAGCTCTCTGAAGCTCAAGGAAATCTCCTATGTGCACTCGGAAGCGTATGCCGCTGGCGAGCTGAAACACGGCACCATCTCCCTGATCGAGCCGGGCACGCTGGTTATCGCTGTAGCAACCCAGGATCTGCTGTATGAAAAACTGATTTCCAACGTCAAGGAAGTCAAGGCACGCGGTGCGCATGTCATCGCCGTGGTCAAGGAAGGCTGCACCGATGCAGAAACCGTTGCAGACACTGTTCTGTACATTCCGAAGACCGCTGACCTGTTCACTTCGACCCTGACCGTTGTCCCGATGCAGCTGTTCGCCTACTACACTGCGATTGAGTTAGGCTGTGACGTTGATAAGCCGCGCAACCTGGCAAAATCTGTAACCGTAGAGTAAATATTTGTTTACAAGCGCTCTGTTTTTTCGGAAACAGGGCGCTTTTTTCATATCTCAATTGACAAATAAGAAATGTATGTATATACTAACATTTGACAAGGGAGGTATGCATATGACATTAAAAGAACTGTCCATTGGCGACTCCGCCATTGTGACAACCGTTGGCGGCGAAGGTGCCCTGCGCCAGCACTTTTTGGACATGGGCGTGATTCCCGGTGCACAGGTCACCTTGGTGAAATTTGCGCCAATGGGCGATCCCATGGAGCTTCGCATTCACGGCTACGAGCTGACGCTGCGGCTGGCGGATGCAGAAAAGATTCAAATTCGCCCCGTCACCGCACAGGAAAAGCCAAACACTCCCAAAGAGAATCTGGCAGAGTTTACCGCACATCCAGGTCTCGGTGAGGGCGGCAAATATCATGTAAAAGCGGATGAACATCCGGTTCTGGAAGGCACGACCCTGACCTTTGCGCTGGCAGGCAACCAGAACTGCGGCAAGACGACCCTGTTCAATCAGCTGACCGGCTCCAACCAGCATGTCGGAAACTTTCCCGGCGTCACGGTAGACCGCAAGAGCGGTGCCATCCGCGGACATGCGGACACGGAAATCACAGACTTGCCGGGTATTTATTCCATGTCTCCGTACAGCAGTGAGGAAATTGTCACCAGACAATTTATCATCGGAGAAAAGCCGCTCGGCATTATTAACATTGTCGATGCGACAAATATCGAACGAAATTTGTACTTAACCATGCAGCTGATGGAGCTGGACGTTCCAATGGTGCTCGCACTCAACATGATGGATGAGATGCGCGGCAACGGCGGCTCGATTCGCATCAATGAAATGGAAGAGATGCTGGGCATTCCGGTTGTTCCGATTTCCGCCGCGAAAAACGAAGGCGTTGATGAACTTGTGCGCCATGCGCTGCACGTGGCAAAATATCAGGAGCGTCCGGGACGCACGGATTTCTGCGACATGAACGATCACGGCGGTGCGGTGCATCGCTGTCTGCACGGCATCATGCATCTGATTGAAGACCACGCCAAGCGCGCAGATATTCCGCTGCGATTCGCTGCGACAAAGCTGGTGGAAGGTGATGCGCGCGTGCGGGAGCTGCTGCGTCTGACGCAAAACGAGCAGGAAATGATTGAGCACATCATCAAGCAGATGGAAGAGGAACGCGGCCTCGACCGCGCGGCAGCCATTGCCGACATGCGGTTTGCCTTTATTCAGAAGCTCGTCGATCAGACCGTCATCAAGCCGCACGAGAGCCGCGAGCGCGCACGCAGTCGGCACATCGACCGCTTCCTCACCGGCAAATACACCGCCATTCCGGCATTTATCGCCATCATGGGCTTGATTTTCTTCTTGACGTTTAATGTCATCGGTGCCGGTTTGCAGACGCTGTTAGAGCTTGGCATTGACCGCCTGACCGTTCTTACGGACAAAGCCCTGACAGCGGCGCATGTCAATACGGTTCTGCATTCGCTCATTATCGACGGTATTTTCAACGGCGTCGGCAGCGTGCTCAGCTTCCTGCCGATTATCGTCGTGCTGTTCTTCTTCCTTTCTCTGCTGGAGGACACCGGCTACATGGCACGCGTTGCCTTTGTCATGGATAAGCTGCTGCGAAAAATTGGCTTGTCCGGCAGAAGTATCGTCCCGATGCTTATCGGTTTCGGCTGTACGGTACCGGGCGTCATGGCGAGCCGCACGCTGCCGTCCGACCGCGACCGCCGCATGACGATTATGCTCACACCGTTTATGAGCTGCTCGGCAAAACTGCCGATTTACGGCTTCTTTACCGCAGCCTTCTTCCCCAAGCACGGCGGTCTTGTCATGATTGCGCTGTACTTCGGCGGCATTGTGATTGGTATTTTAACTGCGTTGTTTGCCAAGGAATTCCGCTTCCGCGGCGAAGCGGTTCCGTTTGTCATGGAGCTGCCGAATTACCGAATGCCGGGTATGAAAAACGTCATGCAGCTGCTGTGGGAAAAGGCAAAGGACTTTTTACAGCGTGCATTTACCGTTATTTTCCTCGCAACCATCATCATTTGGTTCTTGCAGAACTTCAGCTTACAGCTCAACATGGTTTCGGATTCGCAGGACAGCATTTTGGCTCTCGTCGCCGGAAGCATTGCCCCGATCTTCCGTCCGCTCGGCTTTGGCGACTGGCGCATTTCCACCGCCCTCATTACCGGTTTTATGGCAAAGGAGAGCGTTGTCTCGACATTGACCATTCTGTTTGGCAGCGGCACCGATCTGCTGACGGTTCTGACGCCGGTGGCAGCCGCTTCCCTGCTGGTATTCTGTCTGCTGTACACGCCGTGCGTTGCGGCAATTGCTTCGATTAAGCGCGAGCTGGGCAGCCGTTGGGCATTTGGAACGGTGATTTTCCAGTGCGCTATCGCGTGGGTCTGTGCGTTCATCGTCCACACCATTGGTCTATTGCTCCTGTGAAAACATTTGGATATTTTCCCTATTTGATGTATAATGGAAATAGTATCTGGCGCAGGTCGGGAACCGCCTGAGAAAAGGCAGGCAGCTCCCGTATGCGAAAGGCGTGAGCCGGCCGGCAGGGGCGCTGTCCCGCGGGCTGCACAGCGCGTATTTCCGCCTGTTCCAGCATATGAAAAGCGGGGCGTCTGCGTTCGCCCCATACGGGAAAGGAAAGAGCACCTATGATTAAACTATCTCCGTCAATCCTGTCCGCTGACTTTGCCAACTTGCAGCGTGACATTGCCATCGCCGTTGACGCCGGAGCAGAGTACGTGCATGTAGACTGCATGGACGGTCATTTTGTACCGAACCTGACCATCGGCGCACCGGTTGTCAAGGCTCTGCGCAAGGCAACAGATGCTACGCTCGACGTTCATCTGATGATTTCCGATCCAGATCAGTATCTGGATGACTTCATCAAGGCAGGTTCTGACATTATCACCGTACATTACGAGGCAAACGGCGACACGCTTGCACAGGTTCGCAAGATCAAGGAAGCTGGCGTTCGCGCTTGTGTATCCATCAAGCCGGGCACACCGGCAGACGTTCTGCTCCCGCTGCTGCCGGAACTGGACATGGTTCTCATCATGACCGTAGAGCCGGGCTTTGGCGGTCAGGGCTACATTGATGCCTGCACCGACAAGATTCGTACCATCCGCAAGGCAATCGATGAAAATGGCTACAAGTGCGAGCTGGAAATCGACGGCGGCGCAAAGCTGACCAACACACCGGACATCGTAGCTGCCGGTGCCAACGTTATCGTCGCTGGTTCCGCTGTCTTTGGCGGCGACATCGCAGCAAACGTCAAGGGCTTCAAGAAGATCTTCGACGAGTACGAAAACAACTATTTTGCATTCTAAACTGCGCAAACAGCGCAAAACTCCCACTCGGTGCTTCGAGTGGGAGTTTTTTTCATGTGTTCGATGTTTCAGGCGGGACATATCGAATAATATCTCCCGGTGTGCAGTCCAATACAAAGCAAATCCGTGCCAATACATCGGCATCAATTTTTTCGACATGCCCGCGATACCATTTGTCAATGACTTCAAATCGCGTGTTTACCGCGCGTGCCATCGCATATCGTGTGATATGCTTTTTATCCATCAATGGTTTTAATTCAATTGTAATATGACCATACTGCGCAATCGTATAGAGTACATTTTCCATGTTTACACCTCAAATGTATCCTATGGAAAAAGTACCCCGTTGACAAATCGCTTATATAAAGATACTATATAGATAGTATCTTTATTCATGTAGTGCAACGAGGTATACTTTATGCGAATTGAAAAATTTTGTTATTCTGATTCCAACGAAATGCATATCGAAGAAAAAACCGCATTGTTTCATCAATTGGAGCCAATGTGTCAGTCTCTTGCCGAAAGACTTGGTGCAAATTTGTTAATGGATACAGATGACCACGCCGGATGGATTATTTTTGTCTGCGACACATTCAGCTTTAAAAATCGTGACAAGCAAGATTTTCAACACTTAGCCAATCTTGCTGATGAAATAACCATTCAGCCGTCTGTAAATACCGGTGACAACAGCCCCACTGATATTGATGGAGCCGCACAAGTAATATTTTGGTTTGATTTTATCTCATATGATGAATAAAATCGAACCGGTTCGCTCCGGCTTCTTGGCTCTCCCTCTGGGAGAGCTGGCATTTGCGAAGCAAATGACTGAGAGGGCGAATTCTAACAAACTCGCATCCGGCAAATCTGAGAGAATTTCTTGCTGATGCAAGCCCTCTCTGTCGCTGCGCGACATCTCTCCCAAGTGGGTCTGTGCGCAAGAGGAAACGGGGAGCTTTTCTCGGCTCTCCCTTTGGGAGAGCTGGCATTTGCGGAGCAAATGACTGAGAGGGCGAATTCTAACAAGCTCACATCCGGCAAATCTGAGAGAACTTTTAGCTGACACAAGCCCTCTCTGTCGCTTCGCGACATCTCTCCCAAAGGGAGAGACGAGTGAGCCTGTGCAAATTCTCCCACACAAAAAATCTCCCGCAGGGATTCCTGCGGGAGATTGTATTTTTATGTCAATCCTGCTTACTTGAAGTACTTGACGCCGTTCTCGAAGATCGGCTGATACTTCTCGCCAAAGATGTTCTGACCAACGTACTTGGTGTAACGCTCGGTATGACCCATCTTGCCAAGAACACGACCATCCGGAGAGGTAATGCCCTCGATAGCACACATAGAACCGTTCGGGTTGAACGCAATGTCCATAGACGGTTCACCGTTGAAGTCCACATACTGGAACGCCACCTGACCATTGGCAACCAGACGATCAATCTCTGCCTGCGGTGCAACGAAGCGGCCTTCGCCGTGAGAAATAGCAATGGAATGTACATCGCCTACTTCACAAGAGGACAGCCACGGAGACTTCACAGAAGCGACGCGCGTCTGTACATAGCGAGACTGATGACGACCAATCAGGTTGTAGGTCAGCGTCGGGCAGGTGTCATCCAAATCACGGATTTCACCATACGGTACCAGACCCAGCTTAATCAGTGCCTGGAAGCCATTGCAGATACCCAGCATCAAACCATCACGGTTGTTGAGCAGGTCATGTACAGCGTCCTTGATTGCCGGTGCACGCAGGAACGAAGCGATAAACTTACCGGAACCGTCCGGCTCGTCGCCGCCGGAGAAGCCGCCCGGCAGAATCATCATCTGCGAGCCGCGAATTGCCTGCTCCAGCTCCTCTGCGGAACGCATCAGGGCATCATGAGACAGGTTGCGAACAACGACAATCTTTGCCTCGCCGCCTGCGGTCTCTACTGCCTTTGCGGTATCGTACTCACAGTTGGTGCCCGGGAATACCGGAATAACAGCTGCCGGACGAGCGGTCTTCACTGCCGGAGCCTTTGTGTTGCGCTCGGTGTATACCGGCTTAACCAGCTTATCATCGGAAGCTGCTGCGCGGGTCGGGAATACGCTCTCCAGCGTGCCCTCCAGCGACTGCTTCAGCTCAGACAGCGGAATAATCTCGCCGAATGCGTCGATTTCCGGCTTATCTGTCGTCATACCGATGAGCCACAGCGGCATGTTCTCCAGCTCTTCGGTAGCTTCAATCAGAATGCCGCCATAGTTCTTGAGGAACAGACCGTCCGGTGTAAAGGTCGGTGCGAAGGTAAAGCCAATGTCATTGCCGACAGACATCTTTACGATGCCCTCTGCAATACCGCCTGCGGACAGTGCCCAAGATGCTGCTACCTTGCCGCGTGCGATGAGTGCCTGTACGGTCTCCCATGTATTGCGGATCGCTGCATAATCCGGAGAACCGTCCATAAAGTAGGTTGCATCCAGGAAGTATACCGGATGTCCAGCCTTCTTGAATTCCGGAGATACCAGGTTGTCAGCCTCTTCCGGTGCAATCGCAAAGGATACCAGCGTTGGCGGAACGTGCATGTCATCATAGGTGCCGGACATGGAGTCCTTGCCGCCAATTGCTGCACGGCCAAGCATAATCTGTGCGTCATATGCGCCGAGCAGAGCAGCCAGCGGTGTGCCAAACTTCTCCGGATCACGGTTCAGATGCTCAAAATACTCCTGGAAGGTCAGGTATGCGGTGTTGTAATCACAGCCAGCTGCTACCAGACGAGCCATAGATTCAATCACAGAGCTGGAAGCGCCGAGATACGGGTTCTGCTCCATATAATACGGGTCAAAGCCGAAGCCCATGACAGATGCGGTGGAGCACTGTCCAGCAGTCGGCAGGGTTGCTGCCATAACCTGTGTCGGGGTCAGCTGGTTCTTGCCGCCATACGGCATAAATACCGAGCTTGCGCCGATGGAACCGTCAAAACGCTCGGTCAGACCGCGCTCCAAGCAGATGTTCAGCTTGGAAGACAGGTTCAAAATCTTTTCCTTCAGGTTTGCGCCCTCGGTCGGAACCTCGATAGACGGGGTCGGCAGCGGGGATACATGTGCCTTGGTGTGCTTGGATGCACCGTTGGTGTTGAGGAAGTCACGGGATACATCAACGATAGTATTGCCGTTCCAAGTCATGCGCAGACGATTGGTATCGGTAACGGTAGCCACAACGGTTGCCTCGATGTTCTCCTCGTTTGCCATCTGGATGAACTTATCCACGTTCTCCTTGGCTACGACAACTGCCATACGCTCCTGCGACTCGGAAATTGCCAGTTCGGTGCCGTCCAGACCGTCATACTTCTTCGGTACGGCGTTCAGGTTGATGTCCAGACCGTCTGCCAGCTCGCCGATGGCAACAGACACACCACCTGCACCAAAGTCATTGCAGCGGCGGATCATGCGGGTTGCTTCCGGATTGCGGAACAGACGCTGAATCTTGCGCTCTTCCGGCGGATTACCCTTCTGTACCTCTGCGCCGCAGGTCTCCAGAGACTCTGTGGTGTGGCTCTTAGAGGAACCGGTTGCACCGCCACAGCCGTCACGGCCGGTGCGGCCGCCGAGCAGGATGACAATATCGCCCGGATCCGGTACTTCACGAATAACGTTTTCAATCGGAGCTGCGCCGACAACTGCGCCGATTTCCATGCGCTTTGCGACATAGCCCGGATGGTAAATCTCATGAACCAAGCCGGTAGCCAGACCAATCTGGTTGCCGTAAGAAGAATAACCAGCAGCTGCTGTGGTGCACAGCTTGCGCTGCGGCAGCTTGTGTTCCAGAGTCTCATTCAGCGGAACAGTCGGATCGCCTGCGCCGGTGACACGCATAGCCTGATAGACATAGCTTCTGCCGGACAGCGGGTCACGAATCGCGCCGCCAAGGCAGGTAGCTGCGCCGCCAAACGGTTCGATTTCCGTCGGATGGTTATGGGTCTCGTTTTTAAACATGAGCAGCCACGGCTCTTTCTTGCCGTCTACGGTTGCGTTGATGCGGATGGAGCAAGCGTTGATTTCCTCGCTCTCGTCCAGATTCGGCAGGCAGCCGCGCTTCTTGAGCACCTTACCTGCGATGGTGCCGATGTCCATCAGGGTTACCGGACGCTTGGCAGCCTTTTCCTCGCCGTATACTTCGACACGACCTGCCAGATAGCGGTTGTACGCATCCAGTACCATCTGGTCGTCAATCTTGCTCTCGTCGATTTCGGTCAGGAAGGTGGTGTGACGACAGTGGTCAGACCAATAGGTGTCGATCATGCGCACTTCGGTGATGGTCGGGTCACGCTTTTCCTCGCCTGCAAAATAGCTCTGTAAGAACTGCAAGTCATCCAGTTCCATGGCCAGACCCAGACTGGTGCGCATCTGCTCCAGTGCCTCGGTATCCATGGAAATAAAGCCCTCTACGGTGTCAACCTGTGTCGGGATGGCATAGTTTGCTTCCAGCGTCTCCAGCTTGTCCGCAGAAGCCTCGCGGGAATCTACTGGGTTGATGAGATAGCCGCGGATCTTGTCCATCTCTTCATCAGTCAGCTTGCCGCCCAGCACATAGATATGGGCTGCGGCTACCTTCGGACGCTCTCCCTGTGTCATCAGCTGGATACACTGCGCACAAGAGTCGGAACGCTGGTCGTACTGACCAGGCAGCGGTTCTACCGCGAGAATGCGGTAATCGCCCTCCGGCATCGGATACTGTTCATCGTAGCAATCATCTACCATCGGCTCAGAGAACACGATGTTTTTCGCCTTTGCATAGGTCTCTGCATCAATACCTTCCACGTCGTAGCGGCACAGCTCACGCACATAGGTGAGTGCTGGGATCTCCAGCAGTTCACGAATGCTGCTGCACAGCGACTGGGATGCACTGTCGAAACCACTGCGTTTTTCCGTATAGCATCTTAATACTGCCATGTTGCACCTCGAATTACCATAGTATCGTCAAACATCGTTTGCAAAAAGTTTTGCAAATCTTACAATAGATATTTTTATCATACCGTTTTTTCCTTTTGTTTTCAATGCTCTTGCGCGAAAACGACAGGATTTTGTGAGATTCAACCAAATTTGCACGCCAATGTATGCGCTTTCCTGCACACTGTCCGCCCGTCTGCAGGCAAAAAAACTCCATTCGGCTTTGATTCGCCGAATGGAGTAAGAAGCAGCAATTTTACGGGATGGTATAGCCGTATCCGTAGCTGCCGTATGGGTTGGTGCTGCCGCCGTTCTGGCTGCCGCTCTGACCGCTGCTGTTGTCTTCCGAAGAGCTGTCGCTGTTGGAGGAAGAAGAGGTCGTGCCGCTCAGTGTGGACTGGTCAATCAGCTTGACGGTGACTTCCTTGGTGCTGCCGTCACGATAGATCGTCAGCTTCATCGTGTCGCCCACCTTCAGTTCGTTCTTGACCTCGTTGATGTCGGTCATGCTGGTGATGTCCTTGCCGTTGACACCGGTAATAATATCGCCCGCCTGAATGCCCTGCTGATACGCATCAGAGGACGGATCGACGCTGGATACATAGACGCCCTGCGGCAGGTTGAAATAGCTGGCGCGGGTCGAATCAATGTCATAGCCGCTGATGCCGATGGCCGGACGGCCGGTCACGTGACCATTGGCGATGAGTTCATCAACAACTTCTTTTACTGTTGTCATCGGAATGGCAAAGCCCATGCCTTCGATGGACGCGCTGTCCGAGGAGGATGCGCTGAGCTTGGAATTGGTGATACCGATAACCTGACCGGCAGAGTTAATGAGTGCGCCGCCGGAGTTGCCCGGATTGATCGCGGTATCCGTCTGAATCAAGGTCATCACACGGTCATTGATCGTGACATTTCGATTGATCGCAGAGATAAAACCGCCGGTAAAGCTGTTCTGGTACTCCAAGCCGCCAGGAGAGCCGATGGCAAACGCGCGGTCACCAACCTGCAAGCTGTCCGAATCGCCGAATTCCGCCGCTGTCAGACCCGTAGCATCAATTTTGAGTACGGCAAGGTCTGTCTGCTCATCTGTGCCGACCAGCTTCGCTGTGTAGCTCTTTTCGTCGCTCAGAACGACTTTATACATATCGCCGCCCTCAACAACGTGGTTGTTGGTAATAATATAGCCGTCCTCGCTCATGATAACACCGGAGCCGGAGGACTCGGTACCCTGCTGTACAGAGTCTACGACAATCGCTACAATAGA
>NZ_JBNMHC010000030.1:0-11699 GCF_050872565.1 Butyricicoccus sp.
CGCTTTGACCAGCTGTGTGCGCGGTATCAACTGCACCCAGACATTCGTCTGGAGCTAGATCAGCTGACCACATCGTATCAGGCAGCGTGCAGCGGTCTCGGTGCCGCTGTCATCAGTGAGACGATATTACATCACACCCAGCAGCCGGATTCTCTGTGCTATTTCCGCTTAGACGAGGATATTTCCACGCGCCGCGTATATTTTTACTGCCGAAGAAAAAAACACATCACCCGGGCAATGGAAGAATTTATTCGCATCAGTACAGAAATGACGCGCGCAGACCGATAAAAAAGAACCATTCTGTTGATTCAGAATGGTTCTTCTTCCAATAATTGTTCTTCTTGTTTGATTGGGTCGACTTCTAGTCCGCGAATGCGTGAACAGAACTGAAAAATATCACTGCACACAGCAAGCACGGTTCGGCTGCACAGCACATCATGTCCGCCCTCCGGATAATAGCGCAGGCTCTTGTCCGGCACATGCAACAGCTTAAACAGATGCTCTGCATTGGACGGATCACACACAGCGTCATCCCGCGTCTGCAGCACCAAGACCGGACACTGGACACAGCCAGCTCCCCGTTTTTTGGTTCGCTGAACCAACAGCTTGAGCTGATAGCGGGCAGGCAGGGCGCGCACGCCGCTCATTCTCGGCTGTAAATCCGATTGAAAAATTCGATTCCACAGGCGCGTCTGTCGTTCCGACGCGCAAGGGGTATTGACAAAAATACTGGCAGCAGGACCAAGATCCTGCATATGCAGCAACAGCACACCGCCCAGAGACAAGCCGACAAGAGCAACTCTCTGGTATCGTTTGCGCAGCGACAAATACTCCATTCGGACGCCATGCACCCAATGGTCTTTATCCAGCCGCAGATCCTCGTTTCCGGAAGGTGTGGTCAGGAATGTATCTATGCCGCTGTCGCACATATGGTCACGCAAAATGACACCGGCCTGACTGCCTGCACCAAATCCGCTGACAATCAGACAGCAGAAGTCGTTTTTGGTTTCGTTCGGCACGTTTTGCTTCCTCCACATACAAACAAGCCGCGTCGTGCGGCCTGCGTTCTTTTCACGCTTACCATTATAGCACTCGTTCTGCTGAAATGAAACGAACAATCTGTGAACAATTCAGCAACAGTTCGGTTACAAAAAATGCGTACTTTGAGACATTTTTGCATAATTTTTGTCGGTTTTTGAGAGAAAACAGCATTTGACAAACGAATCCGTTTTGCGTATACTGTAGATAGAAAAAACGGTGCGCCGCCTGTAGACGGTTGTTCCCTATGATTCATCTAGTGAAGATGACCACACAATTGGAACCTGGGCGGTCATTTTCTCTTGCTAATCATCCAGATGAACGTTGCAAAAGACACGAGGAATGTCAGGAGCTGAAATAAATCTCCATATGTAACCATCGTACCACCTCCCCTCTAAATAAGATCAGAGTTTTGGTGGGAACAACCGCCTACCGTAACGGCGACGCACGGAAAACAAAAGTTTTCCTATCTGATAGTAGCACACTATCATTTTATTTGCAAGAAGAAGCCTCTTCCCATCGGGAAGAGGCTTCTTTTGTCTATTCTCAGTTTTCTTCTTCGCTGTCCAGTGCGAGTGCCAGATGCAGCTCATCCAGCTGCTTCTGATCGACTGTAGACGGGCAAGCCGTCATCAGCTCAGATGCATTCTGTACCTTCGGGAAGGCAATCACATCGCGGATGGAATCCAGACCAGCCAGCAGCATACACAGACGATCCAGACCATACGCCAAGCCGCCGTGCGGAGGCGCACCGTACTTGAACGCAGTCAGCAGATGGCCAAAGCGCTCCTGTGCGTCTTCGTCCGAGAAGCCCAGAGCACGGAACATGCGTGCCTGTGTCTCGGTGGAGTGGATACGGATAGAACCGCCGCCCAGCTCACAGCCATTGAGGATAATGTCATATGCCTTAGCACGAACCTTTGCCGGATCGCTCTCCAGAATATCCAGATCCTCGTCCATCGGTGCAGTGAACGGATGATGCATTGCTACATAGCGATTCTCTTCTTCGCTGTACTCAAACTGCGGGAATTCAACAACCCACAGCAGCTTATAGTCATGCGGGTCAATCACGCCAAGACGCTTTGCCAGCTCGCAGCGCAGAGCACCCAGTGCAGTAACTGCGGTCTGCCAGTCGCTGTCAGCAACAACGAACAGCAGGTCGCCGTCCTTTGCCTGTGCCTTTGCCTTGATTGCCTCGATTTCCTCTTCAGACAGGAACTTAGCAAACGAAGAAGTCATCTTGCCGTCAGCTGCCAGCTTCATCCAAGCCAGACCCTTTGCACGGTAGGTCTTGACAAAGTCCTGCAGCTTGTCAATTTCCTTGCGCGGGAACTTGTCTGCGCCGCCGTTGATGTTAATCAGGCGAACAGTGCCGCCCTCTTCTACTGCGCCCTTGAATACCTTGAAGGAGCAGTCCTTTGCAATATCAGAAATATCTACGATTTCATAGCCAAAGCGCAGATCCGGCTTGTCGGAGCCGTACTTGTCCATGGCATCCTGCCACTTCATGCGCGGCAGCGGCAGCTGAATATCTACATCCAGCACTTCCTTGAACACGCGCTTGAGGAAGCCTTCATTGACAGCAATGACATCGTCCTGCTCAACAAAGGACATTTCCAAGTCGATCTGGGTAAACTCCGGCTGACGGTCAGCACGCAGGTCCTCATCGCGGAAGCAGCGCGTGATCTGCATATAGCGGTCAACGCCGGACAGCATGAGCAGCTGCTTGTACTGCTGCGGAGACTGCGGCAGGGCATAGAACTTGCCCGGATGTACACGGGACGGTACCAGATAGTCACGGGCACCTTCCGGCGTGGACTTTTGCAGCATCGGGGTCTCGATTTCCAAGAAGCCCTGCTCGTCAAAATAGTTGCGGGCGATCTGGGTCACGCGATGACGCAGAGCCAGATTGCGCTGCATGGACGGACGGCGCAGATCCAGATAGCGATACTTCAGACGCAGCTGGTCATTGACTTCCTTGTTGTCAGAAATCTCAAACGGCGTGGTCTCCGACTTGGACAGCACGCGAATATCGGTAACGGCGATTTCTACTTCGCCGGTCGGCATCTTCTTGTTGATGGCATTTGCATCGCGCAGAACAACCTTGCCGCGAATCGCCAGCACATACTCGGTGCGCACACCGAACGCAATGTCAAACAGATCTGCATTGACAGACTTATCAAATGTGCACTGAATGGTGCCTGTGCGGTCACGCAGCAGAAGGAACAGCACGCCGCCGTTGTCGCGAGTACGCTCGCACCAGCCGTTGACGGTTACTTCCTTTTCAGCATCCGCTGCACGCAGCTCGCCGCACCATACTGTGCGCTTCATGCCATGAATGGATGTATTCATAAAAAACCTCTTCCTTTTTATCTTGGATATTTATGCCATAACAACAGCGGCAATGGCCTCTGCTGTCAGTTGTGTCTCCGTCTGCTCGCCGGTCTCCATGTTCTTGACGCGCAGTACCTTGCTCTCCAGCTCACCATCACCGATAACGGCGGAGAAACGCGCACCGATACGGTCTGCATGTTTCATCTGGGCACGCAGTCCGCGGCCAACCAGATCGCGCTCTGCGGATACGCCGAGCTGACGCAGGTCATACACCAGCTTCTGTACCGGACGATCTGCCTCATCGCCCAGCGGAGCCAGATAAATATCCGTATGCGGCGGCTCCGGGAACGGTGCGCCGACAGCTTCCATCACCATAATCAGACGCTCCAAGCCGCAGCCAAAGCCCATGCCCGGGGTCGGCTGACCGCCCAGCTGAGAAATCAGACCATCGTAACGGCCGCCGCCGCAGATGGTACCTTGTGCGCCGATATTGGTGGAAACAAATTCAAATACTGTCTTGGTGTAGTAGTCCAGACCGCGCACAATATTGGTGTCGATCTCGTACTCAATACCCATATCATCCAGATAGGTCTTGACCTTTTCAAAGTGCTCGCGGCAGTCATCACACAGATAATCCAGCGCAATCGGTGCATCTGCTGCAACCTTCTTGCAGGACTCCTGCTTGCAGTCGAGAATACGCATCGGGTTGCGATCCAGACGGTTCAAACAGTCCTCACACAGGCAGTCCTTGTGCTGGTTCAGATAGCCCTTGAGCATGTCATAGTACTTCGGGCGGCAGTTCGGACAGCCAATCGAGTTGATGTGTACCTTTACCTCGGTGATGCCCAGACGCTTGAGCGCGGTATCTGCCAGAGAGATGATCTCTGCGTCAGTTGCCGGTGTCGGTGCACCGAAACATTCTACGCCAAACTGATGATGCTCGCGCAGACGACCCTTCTGCACGTTCTCATAGCGATAGTTCGGCACAATATAATAGCCCTTGAACGGCAGACCCTTGGCATACAGGGAGTTCTCCAGATACGCGCGTACTGTAGATGCTGTGCCTTCCGGACGCAGGGTGACAGAGCGGCCGCCCTTGTCGGTAAACGTGTACATTTCCTTCTGTACAACGTCTGTCGTGTCGCCGATACCGCGGTTAAACAGCTCTGTGTGCTCAAAATTCGGGAAACGAATTTCCTCAAAACCATACTCCATCGCAATGGTGCGCAGTACGCCTTCCACGTAATGCCATTTGTATACCTCGGACGGTACAATATCCTTGGTGCCCTTCGGGGCTTTGATGAGTTCAGCCATAAATGGTTATTCCTTTCCGGCAAGCGGCTCACGTGCCGCCGCCCTTTGTTTCTGCTGCGAACAAATCACAGTGACGAAAAACAGGCGGTCTGGGAAACCGCCTGATTCTTTTTTCTTTTGTCGCCTTATCTCTTCGGCTTCGGGTTGACGATGTCGCGCCAATCCAGATCGCCGCGATCCAGACCAAGAACCAGCATTTCCGCCGTCGCAACGTTGGTTGCAATCGGAATATTATGCATGTCACACAGTCGGATCAGGGAATGCAGATCCGGCTCGTACTCGCTGTTGGAGTTCGGATCACGGAAGAACAGCACCATATCAATCTCGTTGTAGGACACGCGGGCACTAATCTGCTGCTCGCCGCCCTGCATACCAGCAAGATACCGTTCAATCTTCAGACCGGTAGCATCTGCCACCAGCTTACCTGTCGTTCCTGTCGCGCAAAGATTATGCTTGGACAGAATGCCACAGTAGGCCATACAGAACTGGATCATCAGTTCCTTTCTTTTATCATGTGCAATCAATGCGATATTCAAGTTCAGACACCCTCCTTACCGGTCTTTCGCTGCAATAGTTTCTTTATAAACGCATCAGCGGTACTTCTTCGCCATCCAGCCGCCGCGCTATGTTTTGATAGGCAGCTGCTGCACTTCTCGCCTTGTCCGACTGTACCGGTTTACCGGCACCCGCCGCAACGGATACGGCTTCGTCCTCCGGCACAATGCCGAGCAGGCACAGTCCTGTTGCGTCCATCGCGTCGTCCACCGTTCCAATCGCGCCTCTGCGGATGAGTCTTCTGCGAATGCGGTTGACAACCAGACGAACCTGCATCACGCCGTCGTCTTCCAATACCCGCGCCATGCGCTCTGCGCCGCGCAGACTGCCGCTGCCGCCGCAGGTGATGATAATCGCCTCATCTGCCACAGCGGCAAATGCGTGAAATTCTTCCGCCAGCCCCGCCGGTCCATCAATGAGAATGTAATCAAAATTCTCCTCATTTGCCTGACGCGCCAGCAAACGCATTCCGTCTGCCGTCAGCGCGCCGGACGCAAGCGGCTCCGCCGGTGCGGTGAGCAGGAAGAGCTTTTCCAGATCCGGATGATGTGCGGCAGCTTCCGTCAGCGGAATCATGCCGGACGCGACGTCTGCAAAGCTGAACACCACGCGGTCGCTCATACCAAGCACAATGTCTAGGTTGCGCAGACCGGAATCCCCGTCCACAACGAGAACCTTATGATCCCGCTTTGCCAGCGCTGCTCCAACGCCTGCTGCCAGAGAGGTTTTGCCTGTTCCTCCCTTGCCGGATGCAATAACAATGATTTTTGTCATAACGCCTCCTGCTAATCAATAAAATTATATACCAAATCCATGTTTTGCACAAGTGTTTTCTCTTATCTTTTTTGACATTTGTTACAATCGCTGTGCGCTTGCGAGATGCAAGCGCACAGTTTTTTGCCTTTGTTATGCGATGACATCGTAAGCGCCGACATCCTTGGTGCCTGTCGATCCGTCCGATGTGCCATTCTCTCCGTTTTTGTCGGAGTAGAAGTACGCATCATAGATGTCGCGGACAACCGGTGCTACATTGTTACCGGAATCGCCGCCCTCAATGACAACGCAGACCGCAATCTGCGGATCTTTATACGGCGCATACGAGATAAAGATACCGTTGTCCAGCTTGGTACCGGAAATCTGCGCGGTACCGGACTTACCGGCAACTTTAATGGAGTAGTTCGCAAATACCGACGATGCTGTACCGTCTTCACCGGTAACCTTCGCCATACCTTGCTGAACTAGCTTCCACGTGCTGTCCTTCGCCTCAATCTTGTTGCGTACGTTTGCTTCCTGGGTGTAAACCGTATCGGAATAGTCATACGCCTTGACGGAACGCAGCAGATGTGCTTCATACTGGGTGCCATTGTTCGCAATCGCCGCACAGTAGTTGGCCAGCTGCAGCGGCGTAAAGGCATTGTCGCCCTGTCCGATTGCCGTCTGAATGCTGTCTGCTCCACTCCAATCGCGCAGCGACGAATCATTCTTCTGTGCTTCTGCACGCTCGGTCGGACCTGCGGCTCTGCCCTTCTTTTCACCGGACAGCTCCAGGCCCGTATACTCGCCGAGTCCAAATGCCTTCGCATACTTCTCCAGATTTTCACCGCCAACCAAACGGCCGGTTTCAAAGAAGAAGTAGTTACAAGAATCTTCCAGTGCATCCGTGACATCTTCCCAGCCATGGCCGCGGCCGGTCTTGTTGTAGATCCAGCACTTCGGGTGATAGCCCTTGAAGTAGGTGTAAATACCCGTGTCATAAATGCGCGTGTCGGCAGTAATCTTTCCGGTTTCCAGACCGGCAACCGCCGTAACCGGCTTAAATGTCGAGCCCGGTGCATAGGTACCGGCAATCGAACGATTGAGCAGCGGTGTCAGCTTATTGGCTGCCAGCTTTTCATAGTCCTTGTTAAAGGTCGCCAGATTATACGTCGGATAATTCGCCAGCGCAAGAATTTCGCCGTTGCGAACGTCTACCACGACAGCCGCGCCGCCCTTGGCGCCGCTGATGCTCTGGCAGCGCTGTGCCAGCGACTGCTCGGCAACCTTTTGCAGGTTCGCATCAATGGTCAAGATAACGTTGTTGCCGGACTTAGCTTCCTTGGTCTCTTCCTCGCTCACGACGTTGCCGCGGGCATCGGTCTGAATGGCACGCTCGCCGTCTGTGCCGCGCAGATATTCTTCAAATGCCTGCTCCGCACCGGTCTTGCCGACCTGCGCATTCATCGAGTAACCACTGTCTTTATACTTGTCCCAGTCCTCTGCAAAGATCGGACCGGTGTATCCCAAGATATTGGCAGCGACATCGCTCACGACTTCGCGCTCTGCGGAGGTTTCCACCTCTACACCGGCATATTTTTCCTGTTGTTCGCTGATGCGCACAACAAGATCCATCGAAATGTCGGTTGCCAAGGTAAACGAATTGTACATGGAGAACTGTTCCTGCTCCATCTGATAGCGAATGCCGACGATTTTCCGCGCGTCCATCGCGCCCAGACTGCCATCCACTTCGTACAGCGTGCGCAGATTGCTCATAATTGCATCTGCGTCCAGATTTTTTCCCCACTTCTGCTTGGCGCAGAACTTCTGCAAGCTCTTATAGTCGGAGGAATCCTCGTCCTTGGTAAACGCAAACGAGCCGCGTCTGCCGCTGGAAATCGGCAGCGTGTCATTGATCTCCGCGCCTTCATCCGCATCAATCAAATTGACGAGCTTCAAAATGCGGTCATTCTGTCCGTCCTTTTCCCAGAACGCATAGGTAATGCACAGTTTGTATACGGTTTTGTTGGACACCAGCGTCTCGCCGTTTCTGTCCAAAATATCGCCGCGCGATGCCGGAATCGTATTCGTATAGGTATACAGCTGGCTCGCCTTGCTGGCATATTCATCGCCATGAATGACCTGCAGCGAAAACAAATTTGCCGCAACGATCAAGCCGCACAGCAAACCACCCGCCGTAAGCACAGTCAGTCGATTTAACAGTTTTTTCTTATGCCGATCCATCGCTGTCTCCTTCCGTCAGCTGCTCCACCGCAATCGCCGCGCGCTTGGTCTGTCCGCTGATTGCGCGAACAATGCGCAGGACAATCGGGCTGAGAATCAGCGCAAGAATGATTTGCAGGCCGGTTCTGATGATGAGCAGCCATGTATTCATATTGCCAAACTGGAAGCTGAACAGATAGCGGATTGCCGCCAGTGCGGCAATCATGCCTGTTACGCCAAGCATCGTACCGAGCAGCGGATGATTGCGAAACCGGTTGAGACCCAGCTGTCCGCAGGCAATACCGCAGATCAGATAGTACAGCGGATACAGGCCTTCTGCACCGGTTCCCGCCACATCATACAGCAGACCGGCAAACAAGCCGCACGCAAGACCCGCGCCGGAGCCCATCACGACGCCGACCGCTGCGACAAGAATCGGCAGCAAATCGATGTGCACACTGAAAATCGAGATCCGCACGCCCAGACTGCTCTGCACGACATAAGCGAGTGCAAGCAGCAACATGCAGCACACAACGCGCACCGCAAAATGCAGTTTATGTTTCATGCTGTGCCTCCTCAGTCTGCGTTGGTTGTTTTTGTGTCCGTAATAATATACACGTTCGTCAGCTCGGAAAGCTTAATCATCGGCGCGATAATCGCATAGTTAGACATGCCGTCGCTCTCGGTCTTGATGCTCTCCACGGTACCGATGGTCAATCCCTTCGGGAAATAGCCGCCGCTGCCGCTCGTCGTGACCGAATCACCGACGACAACATCTGCGCCCTTGCTCAGATAGCTGACTTTGAGTTTTCCATCGCTCATCAGCTGGTAATCGCCCTCTGCCACGCCGATTTCACCGGTTCTTGTGACAAGCGCACCTGCCGACATGTTTTTATCAATAATAGTTGTCACCTGCGCGGTGTGATCGGTCAGCTCACTGATGTAGCCCACCATACCCTGTGAGGTAACGACACAGTCATGCTTTTCCAAGCCGTCCTTGCTTCCGGCATCAATGGTCAAAACGCTCGACCACTCGTCCAGTGTGCGGCCGATGACCTGCGCCTGTTCATAGTTGAACGCGGTGTTTCGTTCGGATACGCCGAGCATGGATTTCAGCTCTTTGTTTTCCTCTACATCTGCTTGTGCAGACTCCAATTTCTTGGTGAGATCCGTCACCTGCTTTTTGAGCGAGTCATTTTCCGCCTTCAGCTCGTCATAGCTGTGGAATCGATTGTATGTATCCGCCACACCGACAGCCGCATGAGTAATGCCGCGCTCTGCCGGCATCAGCACGCCGCCTAACGTGCGCGAAATAATGCTGTCTTTCTTAGCAGCTCCCGTAAAGACCGTCAACACCAGACAAAGGATTACGGCAATGACCGCAACAGGAAACCATCTGGTATGAACCATGGCTCTCCAATTTTTTCGCAAATTCGATCAACCTTTCTGTTTTTCCACACCGGCATCGACGCCGACCTGCCACAGCATTTCATGCAGCATACAAATCGGCAATCCCATGACACCATAATAATCTCCGTCAATGCCTGCAACAAACAAGCCGCCCATGCCTTGAATGCCATAGGCTCCCGCTTTATCCATCGGTTCGCCGGTCGCTGTATAGGCTTCTGCCTCACCCTCGCGCAGTGTTCGGAACGTCACATCTGTCACAGAAACCTGTGTCAGCTCGCGTTCCGGTGTTTTGACGCACACGGCCGTCATCACCTGATGGGTTCTTCCGGACAGCTGACGCAGCATTCGCACGGCGTCCGCTTCGTCCTTTGGCTTGCCCAAAATTACATCGTCACACACAACAATGGTGTCCGATGCAATAATCAATGCCTGCGGGTCGCTGCTTTGCGCTACCGCCTGTGCTTTGCGCTGTGCCAGACAGGCGACATTTTGCTTGGGCGTAAATCCCGGCGTCAAACTCTCATCCGCATGGGCGGGACAGACCTGAAACTCCGAGAAGATCCGAGTGAGCAATTCCTTTCGGCGCGGAGACTGAGAGGCAAGAATCACCGGCTGGAATCGAGATTCCATCATTCGGTCTGCCTCCTTATCGTCCGGTCGAACCAAAACCGCCGCTGCCGCGCTCGGTTTCCGACAAATCGTCCGCTTCTACCGCGGTGAACTGTGCAACCGGCAGGATGCACAGCTGCGCAATGCGCTCGTCCGGCTTGATCGTATAGGCTTCATTTGACAGATTGACCAAGCCAACGGAAATCTCTCCGCGGTAATCGCTGTCAATGACGCCGACGCTGTTGGACAGCGTCAGGCCGTGTTTGACTGCCAGACCGCTGCGCGCAAACACAAACGCACCATACGAAGCATCCGGCAGCTCAATGGCAAGACCGGTCGGAATGAGCGCGCGTCCCATCGGCGGAATGGTCAGTTCTTCATCAATATTGGCGTGCAGATCTGCACCTGCCGCACCGTTTGTCGCATGTTTCGGAAGCTGCGCGAGCTTTCCCTTCGGGGAAGGCATACGACGAAATCGTATTGTCATCATTGGTTATTCTACTCCTCTGCGGTATAATCCGCGGGTCATCGGGACGCCGAAATCCGGCGTCTGTCCGTCTATCACACGGCGCGCAATCTCTGTCGCCTGCCGTGGGCTTTCGTCAGAAAACAGCAGACGCGCATACGTCACACCGGTTCTCTGATATTCTTCTGGATCTAAAAACAGCGGCTGAGAATTATACAGGGTGTTTCGGCAATGCTCCTCGCGGAACACAGGGAATTTGGCACCCATGCGATCGGTCAGATAATAGGCACCCTTGGCGCAAATACCGTGTCCATCGCGGCGGCAGCCGCCTTTTTTGCCTGTCATCATGCAGTTTTCCGTGATCATCAGCGGCAGTCGGCCGCACACAATCAGCTCAGTATCCATCGGCTTCTGCATGTCACGAATCTGCGGCAGACGCAGTTCATAGGATATAGTCTGCCGTGACACACCGATCTGACGCAGAGTCTCCATCGCTTCACTGTTCCATGCATTGAGTCCAAAATCGCCAAACGCCGTCATGCCGCACGCTTGTACCAGCTTTGGCTGCGCGATATTGCCGCACAGAGCAGCTGTACAACCCATCTGTTTGCACTGTTCCAGCTGACGCATCACCTGTTTTTGCTCTCTGTCCCAAATAATGCGCGGCAGCACCGGAACGAGAACACATCCACGCGCAAGCAGCTCGCGCGTGCGCGCTTCGTTTTGTACCAGCTCACGTACCGGAACATAAATCGTCTCCACAGGCAGCTGTGCCATGGCATCGGTCAGCTGCTTGAGCTGCCGCACCTGTATGGTATAGCCGCGGAATGCGCCGCGATTTGTCGCATTCGCCGCTTGTCTCTCGGTCTCGCGCAGCGGCGGCAGGATCATTCTCTGCTGTGTCAGCTGCTCCAACGCCTGTCGGCGCATGTCATTGAGCACGCGCGCCGGAATGCGCAGCCCGCCATCCAGCTGTATATCCATAATTTGTACGGTA
>NZ_JBNMHC010000031.1:0-11628 GCF_050872565.1 Butyricicoccus sp.
GAACTGATCGAAGCGATGTGGCTGTACGACGTAGAGCCGGATGATATTGATATTGTTGTGCACAGAGAGAGCATTGTGCATTCCGCTGTCGAATTTGAAGACGGCTCTGTCATTGCCCAGATGGGCAATCCGGATATGCGTTTGCCGATTCAGTATGCCCTGACCTATCCGGAGCGCGTACCGTGCAAGGTGCCGCCGCTGGATTTGCCGCGCAGACACAATTTGACGTTCTTTGCGCCGGATGAAGAGGCGTTCCCAACATTGGGACTGGCGCGCCGCGCGGCAGCTGCCCGCGGCAATCTCGGTGCGATTATGAACGGCGCAAACGAGGCGGCAGTCGATTTGTTCCTGCACGATAAGATTCCGTTCTATCGCATTCCGGAGCTGGTACAGGCGGCGATGGACGAAGTCGAGTACTTGCCGGAGATTACCATTGAGGACGTTTTGGCAAGTGACCGCGCAGCCCGTGAGATTGTCAAGGGACTGTTGCTGTCTTAAATTTGGCTCGTAAGAGGTGTTTCTTTGACCATTTTGACTGTAATTTTAGCGATTTTGGCGTTTGGCTGTCTGGTCATCGTCCATGAATTCGGGCATTTTATGGCGGCAAAGGCTGCCGGTGTGCATGTGCTCGAATTTTGGGTCGGCATGGGACCGGCCTTCGCGCATAAGAAAATCGGTGAGACGGATTTTAAGCTGTGTATCCTGCCGTTTGGCGGTGCCTGCGTCATGGAAGGCGAGGACACGGAACAGGATCAGCCGGGCACATTGGCGGGTGCGCCGATTGGCTGGCGGGCACTGATTCTTGCCGCCGGTGCGCTGATGAATTTCCTGTTAGGCTTTCTCATCGTACTGGTGCTTTTGCTGCCGCAGACCGAAGGCACAGAGCCGGTGATTCAAGGCTTTGCGGATGGTTTTCCATCGCAGGGCGAGAGTATGCTGATGGAAGGCGACCGCATTCTCAGCATTGACGGCTATCGCGTGCTGCTGACTTCGGATGTCACAACAGGACTGAGCCTTGGCGCAGACACCAGTTATGACATTGTCGTGCAGCGTAACGGCGAAAAGAAAGAGCTGCACAATGTCAAGCTGGAACCGGCGGAATACGATGGTGTACAGCGGTACGGCGTGGATTTCACCGTGACCAAGCTGACGATAGTAGATAAAGTAAAAAATGCCGTGTATCGGTCGTATGACTACGCGCGGCTCGTGTGGATCAGCCTAAAGCAGCTGGTCAGCGGGCAGGTAGGCATTGACCAGATGTCCGGACCGGTCGGCGTGACCGATGTGCTTGTGCAGACGGCGCAGAGCAGCATGACGAGCTTTTTCCTGCTCATCGCGTTCATCTCTATTAACTTGGGCGTGATGAATCTGCTGCCGCTTCCGGCACTGGACGGCGGACGGCTGCTGTTTGTGCTCATTGAATTGATTGCGCGTAAGCCGGTTCCGCGAAAATACGAAGGCTATATTCATTTTGGAGGATTCGCTGTTCTGATGCTTCTCATGGTCTATGTGACTTGGCAGGATATTCTGCGGCTACTCGGTGCAGCGTAAGATACGAGATAGAAAGGAAGAGGAGTATGAAAACAAAACAGATTTTGGTCGGCAATGTGCCGGTTGGCGGCGGCGCACCGATTGCTGTGCAGTCGATGACCAATACAGACACCCGCGATGCACAGGCAACTCTGGCACAGATTGAGCGGCTGGCATCCACTGGCTGTCATATTGTTCGCTGCACGGTGCCGGATATGGCTGCTGCTGAGGCGATGAAAACCATCTGTGCCAATTCTCCGATTCCGGTCGTAGCGGATATTCATTTTGATTATCGGCTGGCACTTGCTTCTGCGGAAGCAGGTGTCAGTGCGATTCGCATCAATCCGGGCAATATTGGCGCGGAAGAGCGCGTCAAGGCTGTTGCTGAGGCATGTAAGGCGAAGCATATTCCGATTCGCATCGGTGTCAATTCCGGCTCGATTGAGAAGCATATCTTGGAAAAATACGGTTCTCCGACGCCGGAAGCCATGGTAGAGAGTGCACTGTATCATGTATCGCTGCTCAACAAGTACGATTTTGATGATATTTGCATTTCCCTCAAATCGTCCAGTGTGCCGACAACGATGCAGGCATACCAGCTCATGCACGAAAAGACCAATTATCCGCTGCATCTGGGTGTCACAGAGGCAGGAACCGAGTACATGGGAACCATCAAGTCTGCGGCAGGCATCGGCGGTCTGCTGGCACTGGGCATCGGCGACACGATTCGCGTTTCGCTGACCGCAGATCCGGTACATGAGATCACAGCAGCCTATGCGATTTTGAAGGCAGTCGGTCTCAATGATACCGGCGTAAACATTGTATCCTGCCCGACCTGCGGCCGTACCAAAATTGATTTGATTGGCATTGCCAATGAGGTAGAACGCCGCGTTGCCGGACTGGATGCCAAGCTGAAAGTCGCTGTGATGGGCTGTGTTGTCAATGGCCCCGGCGAAGCGCGCGAAGCGGATATTGGCATTGCGGGCGGTGACGGTGTCGGTATGATTTTCCGTCACGGTGAGATTTTGCGCAAGGTGCCGCAGGAACAGCTGGTAGATGAACTGATGAAAGAAATTCATGCGATCATAAAGGAGCAAGGATAAGATTTGACCACACTGGGAGATCTGTTTGAACGATATGAAAGCAAAGATCACGGAGCATACCTCACAAACGGAGAGGTATGCTCCGTTGTGGTGAGCCATGATAGACGCGCCGTGCTGTGTCGTGTCCAGTTTGACGACATTGTGCCGAGAAAGGCATTGTTTGACATGGAGAAAGGCATTCGCTCCGTGTACGGTCTGTCGCGCGTGCGCATTGCGCCGCGCTATCAGCTCAAAACCTTGACAGAGCCATATGTCGACAGCTTGAAAGACTATCTGGTTCTGCGCAAGCCGTCGGCACAGGGATATTTGACCGACAGCAAATGGGATATGACGGCAGACGGTCTGACGGTCTCCATGCTGGGAAGCGGCGTGGAGTATCTCGCGCATGACCTGCGGCAGCTGCCGGAAATGATTCGCACAGAGACCGGCTTGACCTGTGCGGTCAATACAGAGACCTCCAATGAAGAAACCGAATTGCGCTTGGCGCAAAAGACGGAACAGGGCAGAGAAGACATGCTCAAACAGCTGATGCACGCGCAGCCCGCACAGGAAAAGAAAGAAAAGCCCAAGAAAAAGCCGGTTCGTGCGGACAAGGGCGAAGTGCACTACAACCGCAAGGCATTTGCCATCAAGAAAGATGAAAATCTGCTGTACGGCAGATTGGTGGATCAGCCGGTTGTATCCATTCAGGAAGCACTGCACGCAGTAGACAGTGCGACCATTCGCGGCGAGGTCTTTTTGGTGGAGACCCGCGAAATCAAGAGCAAGAACACCGGCAAGGAATGGGTCAAAGTCGGCTTTGACATCACGGATTTACACGGTTCAATGCGTGTGAGCAAGTTCCTTGCCAAGGAAAAGGCTGGCGAATATATCGACCTCATCACAGAGGGTATGTATCTGACGGTACAGGGCAAAGTCAGCTTTGATAACTTTGAAAAAGAAACCATCATGGAGCCGACAGGCATCGTGTTGAGTAAGAAAAAGATGCGCATGGACACCGCAGAGAAAAAGCGTGTCGAGCTGCATCTGCATACCAATATGTCTGCGATGGACGGTATGTCCACGACAAAATCTCTGATGCAGAGAGCCAAGCTGTGGGGACATACGGCCATGGCAATTACCGACCATGGTGTGGCGCAGGCCTTTCCGGAAGCCATGCACGCCATTGAGCGAAACGGCATTGATTTGAAGATTTTGTACGGCGTCGAGGCGTATTATGTCAATGATTCCGGCAATGTATCCGTTGTCAAGGGCAAATATGATGCGCCGCTTGATGAAACGTTTGTCTGCTTTGACACGGAGACTACCGGTCTCAAGCCGACAGAGGAAGAAATGACGGAGATTGCAGCGGTCAAGGTGCGCAATGGCGAGGTACTGGAAGAATTCCAGACCTATGTCAATCCGCACAAGCCGATTCCGGAGAATATTACCGAGTTGACGGGCATTTCCGATGAGACCGTCAAGGACGCACCGGAGCTTTCTGAAGCCCTGCCGAAATTCTTGGAATTTGCGGGAGATTTGCCGCTTGTCGCGCACAATGCGGGCTTTGATATGGCGTTTATCAACCGTGCCTGTGAACGGCTGGGCATCGAGCGGGAATTTACATCCATTGATACAGTGGAAATGAGTAAGATTCTGTTTCCGGACATGAAACGGCACAAGCTGGATGTCATGGCGAAGAAGCTCAAAGTTGGCCCATTCGATCACCACAGAGCGAGCGAAGATGCCGCAGTTTTGGGCAGAATTTTTATCAAGCTGCTGGAAAAGATGCGGGATGAGCTGCACGCGACCAAGATTTCCGACATCAATCCGCTGCTGGCGGGACTCAAAGCCAAGACCGGCAGCCTGAAGAATCTGCGCCGCTATCATTTTATTATTCTGGCAAAAAATCAAGTGGGACTGAAAAATCTGTACAAGCTGATTTCCTATTCCAATCTGAAATACTTTAACAAAAAGCCGATCATGCCGCGCAGTGAGCTGATTCGTCACAGAGAAGGCTTGATTTTCGGCTCTGCCTGTGAGGCAGGCGAGCTGTTTTCCGAGATGGTACACGGCGCATCGCATGAAGATCTGCTCAAAATTGCCGATTTTTATGACTATTTGGAAATTCAGCCGATTGGCAACAACCAATTTATGATTGCCAACGGCACAGCTAAGGATGAAGAAGAGCTGCGCGATTACAACCGCAAGATTTTGGCGATTGCAGACGAGCTGGGCAAGCCGTGTGTGGCGACCGGCGACGTGCATTTCTTGGAGCCGGAGGACGAAGCGTTCCGACGGATTCTCATGGCGGGCATGGGCTTCAAAGACGCAGACAATCAGGCACCGCTGTACCTCAAGACGACGGATGAAATGCTGGAAGAGTTTTCGTATTTGGGCGAAGACCGCGCGATGGAAGTCGTTGTCACAAACACGAATATGATTGCGGACTGGTGCGACACGCTGCGGCCTGTGCCGCGGGAAAACTATCCGCCGAAGATGGAGAACTCCGCCGAGGACTTGGAGCGCATGTGCTACGAAAAGGCCAAGCGCATGTACGGCGATCCGCTGCCGGAAAAGGTCAAGGCGCGTTTGGAACGCGAATTGGGTTCCATTATCGGCAACGGATACGATGTAATGTATATGATTGCGCAGAAACTTGTGGCAAAATCGCTGCAGGATGGCTATCTGGTTGGCTCCCGTGGTTCTGTCGGCTCGTCGCTGGTTGCGTTTATGTCGGACATCACCGAGGTAAATTCTCTCGCGCCGCATTATCTGTGCCCGAAATGCCATTATATCGAATGGCACGAAAATGAGGGCTTTGGCTGCGGCGCGGATATGCCGCACAAGACCTGTCCAAAGTGCGGAGAACCGCTCAATCAAGAGGGATTTTCCATTCCGTTTGAGACATTCTTGGGCTTTAACGGCGATAAAGTGCCGGATATTGACTTGAACTTTTCCGGCGAATATCAGCCGACCATTCACTGGTATACCGGTGAGCTGTTCGGTCATGACCACGTATTCCGCGCGGGTACGATTGGTACCGTTGCGGAAAAAACCGCATACGGCTATGTCAAAAAGTACATGGCGGAGCGCGACATGGAAGTGGGACGCGCAGAGGAAAATCGACTGGTCAAGGGCTGCACAGGCATCCGCAGAAATACCGGCCAGCATCCGGGCGGCATTGTTGTCGTGCCGAAAGAAGTAGATATTTACGATTTCTGTCCGGTGCAGCATCCGGCGGATGATCCGAATTCAGAGATTATCACGACGCATTTTGAGTATCATTCCATTGACGAGAACCTGCTCAAGCTGGACGAGCTGGGACACGATGACCCGACGATTATCAAGCACATGGAAAACATGACCGGCGTTGTCGCGCAGAACATTCCGCTCGGTGATCCGGAGACCATGAGTCTGTTTACGTCCAACAAGGCGTTGAAATATGTCTCAGACGAACCAGACCCGATTTTGGGCGACATCGGCTGTATTGCCGTGCCGGAGTTTGGTACGAAATTCGTGCGCGGCATGGTAAAGGAGACCAAACCGACGACATTTGACGAATTGTTCTGTATTTCCGGTCTGTCGCACGGCACGGATGTATGGCTGGGCAATGCACAGGACTTGGTACATGACGGCATTCCGCTGAAAGAATGCATTTGCTGCCGAGATGATATTATGAACTATCTGATTGGCAAGGGGGTAGACCCGAAATTGAGCTTCCAGACGATGGAGTCCGTGCGTAAAGGCAAGGGCTTGAAGCCGGAGATGGAAGAAGCGATGAAAAAACAGAATGTGCCGGATTGGTATATTGATTCGTGTAAGAAAATCAAGTACATGTTCCCGAAGGCACATGCGGTTGCGTATGTTATTATGGCGTATCGCATTGCTTGGTTTAAGGTGCATAAGCCGTTGGCGTTCTATTCTGCGTATTTTTCTATTCGTGCAAAGGCATTTGATGCGTCCTGTATGGTACTGGGAGATAAGGTCTGCTTGGATAAAATCCATGAATTGCAGGCAAAAGAACGCGATAAGACCATTTCTGCGGTAGAAAAAGATATGATGACCACATTGGAAGTCGTTCATGAATTTTATCACAGAGGATTTGTCTTTGAACCGATGGACATTTATAAATCTGAGGCGACACAGTTTGTCATCACAGAAAAGGGTCTGATTCCGCCGTTCTCGTCAATGCCGGGCGTCGGTGAACAGGCTGCACAGGCAATTGTCGAAGAACGCAAAAATGGCCCGTTCCTGTCGCAGGAGGAAATCGTTGTGCGCTGCTCTCGCGTGTCGAAGAGCGTTGTCGAAACGCTGGCAAGCATCGGCGCACTGTCCGAAATGCCGACGAGTACACAGGTGTCGCTGTTTTGAGAAAGATAAAAGAAAAATCAAAAAAGTGTAAGATTTTGCTTTCTTTTCCGTAACATTTCCAAGAAGTCTTGACATACCAAACTAGTCGTGTTATCATGTTAACGCGCTAAAGTGATAAAACAATAAACATTATATTTAGGGGTTAGATAGTATGAATCAGTATGCAATCTCCACGCCGGAGGGCACCCGCGACCGTTTATTCGCGGCAACTCGTATGTTCCGGCAGAATGAGAAGAGAATCCGAGATCTGTTTGAAGCACGCGGTTATGATGAAATCATCACACCGTCGCTGGAATACTATGATGTATTCACACAGGCAGGTTCGTCCATCGGACAGGAAAAAATGTACAAGCTGACCGACCGCAATGGCAGACTGCTTGTGCTGCGTCCGGATAACACCACACCGATTGCACGTGTGGTTACGACCAAGCTCAATGATGATGTGCTTCCGCTGCGTCTGTATTATATGCAGAAGGTACACCGCGCAAGCTCGTTCCACCGCGGACATTCTACCGAAGTGATGCAGGCAGGCGCAGAGCTGCTCGGCGCACGCGGCATGATGGCAGATATTGATATTCTGACCACCGCATTTGCTGCTCTGGCAGCGGTTCGCGGCGAGACCTTCCGCATTGAGCTGAGCTATGCAGCCATTTATAAGGAACTGATTCAGTCGCTCAACGTTGATGCAGAGACCGCAGAGCGCATTCGTTCCAATATCGAGAATAAGTCCTATGCGGCACTGGGCGATGAGCTGGAGCCGTATCAGGATCGAGAGGCATATCGTGCCCTCAAGGCAATGCCGAATCTGTTCGGCGGCAGCGAAGTACTCGATGAGCTGGCAAGCCTGACCGACAATCCGGGTGTTCTCAAGGCAGTAGCTTACCTGAAGGATTTGATTGCAGCGATTACCAACGCAGGCTATGGCGAAAACGTCATGATTGACTTGGGTCTGGTACAGGAGATTGACTACTATACCGGTCTGATGTTCCGCGGTTATATGGGCGGCGCAGGCTCTCCGGTGCTGGCGGGCGGCAGATACGACAATCTGTGCGCGAAGTTCGGCAGAGATATTCCGGCAACCGGCTTTGCTATCGACATTGATGCGCTGTCGGAATCGGTTGACCTCAAGAAAAAGGTCATTCCGCAGGAGCTGGTATTCTGCGAGAGAAGCGATCTCAAGAGCGCACTCAATTACATCAATACAAACAGTGAATTGGCAGCGCTGGCACCGTGCGACACCGAAAAGGAAGCCATGGAGCTGGCAAAGAAAAAGGGCTATCGCACCCTCGTGATTTTCCGTGATGGTGCTGTGAAGGAAGTAGAGGTACAGGCATGACTCCAGATAATATCATTCGTATCGCTCTGACAAAGGGCAGATTGGAAAAGAAGACCCTGGAGCTGCTGGAGCATTCCGGCTATGATGTCAGCGAACTGCGCTCCGGTTCCCGCAAGCTTATCTTCCGCCTGCCGAATTCTAACATTGAACTCGTGCTGTCCAAGGCGGCTGACGTTATCACCTATGTCGAGCACGGCGTGTGCGATATGGGCGTCGTCGGCAAGGATACCATTATGGAAAAGGGCGGCTCGTTCTATGAGACCTTGGATCTGGGCTTCGGCAAGTGCCGCTTCTGCCTGTGCGGCAAGAAGGGTGAGGATTTCTATGCTGGGTATCACACCAGAACCATTGCGTCCAAGTATCCGAAAGTAACGCGCGATTTCTTCTCCCGCAAGAACATGGATGTCAATATCATTAAGATTGAGGGCAGCGTCGAGCTGGCTCCGCTGCTCGGTCTTGCCGATGCCATTGTCGATATTGTTGAGACCGGCACGACCCTGAAGGAAAATGGTCTGGAGCCGTATGAGACCGTTGCACCGATCAGCGCGCGTGTCATTGTCAATCTGGCGAGCATGAAGCTGAAGAAGCAGCAGATTCAGGAGCTGACTGACCAGCTGCAAGAAGGTCTGAAGGCAAAGGACGAGGCCAAGAAGGCAGAAAAGAAGCAGGACAACAAATAAGTACGGGAGGAAGCAAGACATGATTAAATTACCGGAAAAGCTGGCAAGCATGACCCCGTATGATCCGTGCGAGGATGTCTATCAGATTAAGCTGGATGCCAACGAGAGCTATTTCTCCCTGCCGGAGGAACTGCGCGATGCCATCGCAGCCAGCATTGATACCATTGATTTCAATCGCTATCCTGACCCGACGGTGGCAGATGTCCGCCGTCTGGCAGGCAGAGAATTCCGCATTGCACCGGGCAATATTGTTGTCGGCAATGGTTCAGATGAACTGATTTCTCTGATTATGAATACCTTTGCGCCGCGCGGCGGCAAGGTCATGGTTTTGTCTCCGGACTTCTCCATGTATCAGTTTTATGCAGAAGTTGCAGAGCTGGAGGTCGTCAATATGCTCAAGGACGGCGAATTTATGCTGACCGAGCAGGAGGTTATTGACCGCGCCAAGGCAGAAAAGCCGGATATTTTGATTTTCTCCAATCCGTGCAATCCGGGCGGTCAGGGCTTTGACCATGGCGAAGCAGTCCGCATCTGCATGGCTCTGGAAGACACGCTGGTCGTTGTCGATGAGGCGTACATGGACTTCTGGGATCAGAGCATTCTCGACTGTTCTACAGCGTTGGAAAACGTCCTCGTGATGAAAACGCTGTCCAAGGCGTTTGGCTGTGCAGCCCTGCGCTGCGGCTTTATTATCGGTTATAAAGACCTGATTGACCAGCTCAATAAGACGCGCTCTCCGTATAACATCAATACGATGACACAGCTCGCTGCCTGCATTGTGCTGGAAGATACCAGCTGGCAGAAGGAGCAGTGCAAGCAGCTGATTGCCCGCAAGGAAGAGCTGGAACAGGCGTGCCAGAAGCTGGCGGAGAAATACGGCGTGTTTACCGTTTTGCCGACACATACCAATTTTGCGGTTTTGCGCACGGACAAGTGCTCGGAGATTTTTGAAGAGCTGAAAAAGCGCAGCATTTGCGTGCGCTGCTTCCCGAAATTCCAGATGCTTCGCATTACGACCGGCAGCGAGCAGGAAAATGCAACCCTGCTGACCGAGCTGGAAGACATCTGCGCTGAGCTGCAGGCATAAAAGGAGAACACGATGGGATACATTGGAATCGTTGATTATGGCGCAGGAAATCTCATGAGCGTATCCAACTCGTTGAATTTTCTTGGGCTGGAAAATAAAATTGTCACCACACCGGAGCTGATGGAACAGGCGTCCGGCATTATCCTGCCGGGTGTCGGTGCGTTTCCGGATGCCATGCAGGCACTGGAGGAATCCGGTCTCACGCAGTCGCTGATTCAGGCTGCCAAGACAAAGCCGTTTTTGGGCATTTGCCTCGGCGCACAGATGTTGTTTGAGGAGAGTGACGAAATTCATCCGACAAAGGGTCTGGGCTTGCTGCCGGGCCGCGTACAGAAAATAGAAACCGATCTCAAGCTGCCGCAGATTGGCTGGAACAGCTTGCAGTATCACAAGCAGGATCCGCTGCTGGCGGGCGTGCCGGAAGGCGCGTATGTGTACTTTGTGCACACGTTTAAGATGTGCCCGTCGGATACCAAGGACTTGATTGCAACCTGTGATTACAACGATCAAGTCACAGCATTGGTTGGACGCGGACAGATGTATGGCAGTCAGTTCCATCCAGAAAAGAGCGGAGAGGTCGGCATGACGATCCTGCGCAACTTCGGAAACATGGTAGGAGGGGCAGAATGAGAATTTTACCTGCAATTGACCTGCACGATCAGATGTGTGTCCGTCTGGTCAAAGGCGATTACGCAACCGCACACAAGGTTGCAGAGGATGCAGTAGATACCGCAAAGGCATTTTTGGCGGCAGGTGCCGAGCAGATTCACATGGTGGATTTGGACGGCGCAAAGGATGGCACGCATCCGAACTATCCGGTCGTTCGCCGCGTCATTGAGCAGACCGGCGCAGCTGTTGAGCTGGGCGGCGGCATCCGCACCATGGAGGATGTCGAGCGCGTGCTGGAGCTGGGCGTCAAGCGCGTCATTATCGGCTCTGCGGCGGTGAAGAATCCGGAATTTGTCAAGGAAGCCTGCGAGAAATACGGTGATAAAATTGCTGTCGGCATTGATGCGCTGCACGGCACCGTTCGTACCGAGGGCTGGATCAAGGACAGCGGCACGGATTACATTGCTTTTGCCAAGCTGATGGAGTCTTACGGCGTCAAGACCATCATCTTTACGGATATTGATAAGGACGGTATGCTGTCTGGTCCGAACTTTGCTCAGTTGCAGGCACTGCGCGATGCCGTTTCCTGCGGCATTGTGGCATCCGGCGGCGTTTCTACACTGGAAGACATTGCAAAACTGCGCGACATGGGCATTGAAGAAGCCATTGCCGGTAAAGCGGTTTATACCGGTCAGCTGGATGTCAAGCAGGCAATTGCTGTGGCAGCAGGGGAGGCGTAACGATGCTCGCAAAACGTATTATCCCTTGCTTGGATGTCAATGATGGCCGCGTGGTCAAGGGCGTCAACTTTGTCAATCTGCGCGATGCAGGCGATCCGGTAGAACTGGCAACCTTTTATTCGCAGCAGGGCGCGGATGAGATTGTCTTTTTGGACATTACAGCGACCTATGAGAACCGCCAGACCATTGC
>NZ_JBNMHC010000032.1:0-11621 GCF_050872565.1 Butyricicoccus sp.
CAGCTCACACAGCCGAACCACGCACAGCTCTGCCTCGATCCGGCGGTTTGCCGCATGAGGGATATGCAGCAGCGATTCCTGCAAAATCTTTGTGTATGCCAGCAATCGAGAAGCCGGTACCTGCTGACACAGCTCCTGTACGGTCTGATACGAATATGCCGGAGACAGCAAGGCGGAAATATCGCTTTTGCTCGTCTTGACAAGCAGCATATCGCGGATGAGTCCGAGCAGCTGGTCAAGCACCGCGCCCAACTCTCTGCCCGCAGTGTAGCTCTCTCCGAGCTGTCCCATAGCCGCGGTTAAATCGCCGGACAAAATATGCCGCATCAGCTGTACCGCAGTATCTCCTGCGAGAATACCGACACCGGCAGCCACGCGCTCCTCATCAATCGGTTCGCTGCTGCCTGCTGCGGCGCGGTCGAGAATCGACAGCGCATCACGCAGCGCGCCATCCGCCAAACGAGCAATCATTCGTGCGCCGCTGTCCGTCAGCGGAATAGCTTCTTCTTCTGCGATTTCCTTCAACCGAACCGCAATATCATGCGGCGCAATGCGGCGAAAATCAAACCGCTGGCAACGAGACAAAATCGTTGCCGGTACTTTATTGATCTCCGTGGTAGCGAGAATAAACAGCACATGCTCCGGCGGTTCCTCCAACGTCTTGAGCAGCGCATTGAACGCGCCCTGTGACAGCATATGTACCTCGTCGATGATGTACACGCGCTTTTTGACGGACGCCGGTGTATACCGCACCTCATCGCGAATATCGCGGATGTTATCCACGCCGTTATTGGACGCTGCGTCAATTTCCACAACATCCAAGATGCTGCCGTCCATGATGCCGCGGCACGACGGACATTCGCCGCACGGGTCGCCCGCCTGCAAATTGGTGCAGTTGACTGCCCGCGCCAAAATTTTCGCACAAGTCGTCTTGCCGGTACCGCGCGTTCCGGTGAACAGATAGGCATGGGACAGGCGTCCGCTTTCCAGCTGAGCACGGAGCGTATCCGTGATATGCCGCTGTCCGACGACATCCGCAAATTTCGTCGGCCGCCATTTGCGGTACAAAGCCTGATACATGCAAATCCCTCCCAAAGTTGGAAAAACGGGCAATCGAAATTGCCCGTTTAGATTCCTTCCATCTTGCATGGAACGATGCTCCGCATGACCGCGCCCTCCCGTTGAACCATACGAAATATCTGGTACCCGCGCTCTTGGACTCGGACTCGGCATTCCTGCGGCACACAATGGGTTCTGCTTAATGCTGCTCGGTTCCCCGCCTGACATGGTTCACAGTCCACTGTTGCGAAGGACCGAATCTTCATCATCCTCCAGCACAGGTCAAACAATACACACACAGCCCGCGAAGGAGGCATTCACCCCTGCTATAGCGGATTGCAGGTACAGGACACCGCTACCGTCCCGGCTAGCGCAGCCATGCGGAACATCGTTTTCCCAATGCAAAATTATTATACTATATTCTTCGTCTCAATGCAATGCATTTATTGTGTAATCGGACGAATCTTTTTTATCCAGCCTGATCTTCCCACCAGTCTTGAATCTGTCTGCGAACGTTTTCCGCCATTTCAGTAGACTGCGTAGATACTTCTGTATCGGTATCCGTCTGGGTATCCGTGCTTGTGTCGGTGTCAGAATCGGTATCTCCACTCGTGGTTGTTCCCGTCGTCGTGCTGCGGCGTCTGCGAGAGCTGGAGCTGCCGGAGCTGCTCGAACTGCTGGACGAGCTGCTTCTCTGGAACGAATAATGTCCATTTGGACTGGAAACACGCTGTCCTTCGCCGACCGCTTCATTGTCTCCGCTGAAGCAGTAATATTCATCGGTTACCGTCACGCTGATCGGGAATCGTCTGGTCAGATCCAACAGCGACTGACTGCGGGTACGCCACTGATGCATGGTGCATTCCTCTGTCGGCACATCGTCTTTATAGAACTTGCCGGTTGCCACACGGCTGCCGCGCACATCGGCATAGCAAGCCTTGCTCGGTGCCATACCGCTGTCCAGACAATATTCTGCCTCAACAAAGTCATCTTCATTCGGCTGGTCAAAGCGTTTGTTTTCCTTGTCCTCATGCAACTCGTCCATGACATCTGCCCACAGAGCAACTGCCGGATTCGGCTGCAACGACGGCAGACCATATCCTTCATCGTAACCAAACCAGCACACACCGACATAGTATGGCGTGTAACCAGCGAACCAACGGTCCTTGTTATCGGTCGTCGTACCTGTTTTACCAGCGACATCCATGCCGCTGATCGCAGCGAGCTTACCGGTACCATTTTCCACGGCGTTGGTCAGCAGGTCATTGACATAATACGGGGTGGATTCCGGATTTTCAAATACCTGTGTCGGCTTGTTGTCCTCATTGGAGAGAATCGTCTCGCCGTTTGCATCCACTACCTTGGTATAGCTGATAGCGGTCGAATATTCACCGTAATTTGCCAGAGCGGTATAGCCCTGTGCCATCTCGCGCACCGTCACACCGTCGGTCAGACCGCCCAGTGCCATCGGCGCATAGTCAATATCGCTCTTGCTCAGCGACTTGAAGCCGAGCTTTTCAGTCAGGAAATTATATGCCGACTGCGGCGTCAGCTTGTCCATGACACCAACGGCAATGGTATTGGTCGAGTCCGCAACCGCCTGCATGATCGTCGTCTGACCCGCATAGGTGCGGTTTTCGTTGCGCGGCCATGCCTTGCCGTCATTGTTAAAGAGCGGCATATCGGTCAGCACGGAATACGGTGTAATTAGTCCCTGATCCAGCGCCGGCGCATACGTTGCCAGCGGCTTGAGGGAAGAACCCGGCGAACGCTTGGACTGCGTTGCGCGGTTGAGCACGAGACTTTCGGTCTTTTCGCCGCGTCCGCCGACAACACCGAGAATGTGTCCGGTCTTCGGGTCGACAACCATCATTGCCGCCTGCGGCTTAGAACCATCTTCCGAAATACGCGGGAAGTTGCTGCTGTCCTCGAAGACGCTCTCCATCGTGTCCTGTACATTCTTGTCTACCGTTGCATAGATAGACAGTCCGCCGCTCGTTACGAGAGAACGCGCATAGGTCTCAGAATATCCGAGCTGGCTCTGCAAATCGTTGATGACATCGGTAATAACCATGTCCGTAAAGTACGAATACGCCTTTTTCTGCTGCTGTCCAGAGGTATTCTCCTGATAATTCAGCGGTTCATTGACTGCCTGATTGTATTCGCTCTTGGAAATATAGCCCTGCTCATACATCTTGTACAGAACAGCCTTCTGGCGTTCCTTGGCAGCATCCGGATACTTAAACGGATTGTACGCCGCCGGATTCTGTGTCAGACCGGCAATCAGTGCACACTCCGCCAAATCCAGCTGGTCAACTGGCTTATTGAAGTACGTCTTGGATGCGGTCTGTACACCATATGCATTCTTGCCAAAGTAAATGATATTCATGTACAGCTCAAGAATGGTATCTTTATCGTTGACCTTTTGTTCCAGCGACAGCGCACGCATAATCTCTGTTACCTTGCGCTTAACGGAATAGTCATTGTCTTCGGTCATGTTCTTGACCAGCTGCTGGGTAATCGTCGAGCCGCCATAGCTATTGCCGCTCGGCAAGATCCAATGCACCGCTGCTCCGAGGGTTCGCTTCCAGTCCACGCCCTTATGGTCGTAAAAGCGTTGGTCTTCAATGGACACAAAGGCTTCGGAGAGGTAGTCCGGAATATTGTCTTTGCTCACCCATTCACGATTTTCTTCACTGGCGAGCTTTTGCAGGGTTTGCTGCTGGCCATCTTCATCGTTGTAATAAATAACGCTGTTGAACTTCATCGACAGACCATTGACATCCAAATCTGCCTCCGGCTTGATGACAAGATTTAAATACAGGACAAATGCGACCATGCACATTGCCGCTGTCGTCATGCCGATCAAAAACAACGTCAGTAGAACAAAGCCGATCTTGCCAGCCTTGCTTTTTTTCCTGCGTTTGTTTGCCAAGTTGATTTCCTCCTGTTGTCGTTCACGGCTATTTGAAACATAGTTGTTCATATTATACCACAATTTACCTAAAAATCTACCCAAAGTTCCATTCTGCCAGTATATTCCTTAAATTTTCGGAAAAACTGTGAGAAATGGAACAAGATTTTTGGTGAATTCTTCTGCTTTTTTAGAAAAAGGATAGGTGGGAACACGCTTATGAAAAAAATTGTCGCCGTATTGTCCGTTACCTGTGCGGTTTTATTGGGGCTGCTGCTGTGGCAGATCGTCAAAACATCCAATTCTGACACATCAAATGCTATTTCATCCCAGCAGCAAGAAGACGCCCCGCTGTATCTCGTCCGCGCACAAAAAAATGGCACGCTCGCCATCTATCCGTATGGCTCAGACACTGCCATCACCGTGACAGACATTCGCCTGTCGTCTTTGCGCGAATATGACCAAGCTCTGATGCAGCGCGGCTTTCCCCTGTACTCCGAGGAAGACTTGACGTCTTTTTTGGAAGACTTCGACAGCTGACAAAAAGCCGGAGAGATTGCTCTCTCCGGCTTGCATCAGTCATTATCTTCAATTTTGACTGCGCCGCAATATCGCATCAGATATTCCTGCTGACACAGTTCAATATATGCCTCCGCGGCATCCAAGTTATCAAACTCGACAGAGGATGCCGGTTTGCCGACAACCTGCTGGTCATAGCGCAAATATCGCACCAGTGCTTTTCGGTCTGCCGTTGGAATCTCTTCCACCGTCAGGCAAGCACTCCAAAACTCATCAGCGCAAGCGGCAGACAGCAGCATCTTCCGCTGTTCCTCTCCGTCCAAATGGATAGTAATCAATCCGACCGGACGGCAACGCACCAATGTCATCGGCGGCAGCGGCCGCGAACACAAAATCACGGTTTCAATCGGCATACCATCTTCCGTATAGGTACGCGGCAGGTAGCCGGTGTTATTCGGTGCCGCAACATACGGATCACTCAAGTGCTCCAATTGCAGCAATCCTGTGCTGCCTTCAAACGCCAACACAGCAGTAGAGCCCATGCTGTTCGCCGTGAAAACGGTATATTCTTCCTTTCGGATCAGATCCGGATGCATATCATGCCAAATATTCATACAAATCCCTCCATTCCACGGTAGCATGTACATCTGTACTTAGTATACCACACAACCGGCTGTCAGCCAAGGTATTTATACAGATGATATGCGGTCTCGCTGCGCAGTGCCGACTGCTGCGGATGATAACCGTCTGCTCCTTCGAGCGAGATATAGCCAAGCAAGCCCTTGCTGTTCGCCCACTTGACGGCATTCTGTGCCCAAGCGCTGACCTGATTGACATCCGCATCATTCGGCATACTGCCACCCGCAGGTCTGCCCGCATGGTTATACAGCACAACCGCCAGCTGTTCGTGGGTCAATGCTTCATTCGGAGCAAATGTTGTGCTGCTCATGCCAGCCATGACATTGTTTTGATATGCCCAGCGAACTGCATTATAATACCACGCGTTTGCAGGGACATCCTGAAAAGAAACGGTACCGGATACCGTCGGGCTTCCCGCATAAGCATACAGAATCTGCGCAATCATTGCACGAGTCAGTGCGATATTGGGGTCAAATGTCGTCTTGCTGGTGCCATTCATCAGCTTCTTATCGTAGACAAACTGTACCGCATCGCGATACCATGCCGAGCTGCTGACATCCGTGAACACCGAGCTGACCGAATTGCTCCCTGTATTGCTGAATTCCGGCCAATATGTATTCTTTGCCACATTGCCGCGCGATTTTGCCACGCTCTCGCGGTTTGCCGGCACTTCATAATAATAGCACCAGTAATAGCCCGCATTGTAGGCATTGTCCACCGATGCCGTATACGTCAGCATCTTATTATTGATGGTCTTGCCGTTATATAAATAGGTATCATTGTTGGCTGACAATTCTTTTTTTAGGTAATACAGCTGACCTGTCAGCGTGGTATAATCGTAGCCATTTTGACTGCACCAGTTTTTGAGTGCTGTGAAGCGGGAATTGTGCCACTGACAAATGCCATAGCTTGTTCCTTTATCTCCATAGCAATGCGGATTGAAATCGGATTCCGCCTGAATATTGGCGAGCACACCGCAGGCAGCCGCAGAAGAATAGCTCATATTGTTGACAAGGAACTGAAAGATCGTCGTTGCATTGGCACCGGACGCCTTGGCTTGTTTGGAACGAACACCCTGTGCATCAGAAACCGTCATATCTGTGCGCTGCGCCAGAATATACGGCACTTCGGTTTCCGGTGCAATATCATAAGTATTGGTATCCCACTGCGGAACAAAGGTATAGTAAAAATCATCGGTATTGGCGTAATCCGCCTGTGTTGTCCAGGTAACTGGAAGCTGCTGTGTGCCGACCTCCGTTGACACGGAGACCGTCCGCGGCATTTGCGCTGTCAACTGGCTTATATCATCTCCAAGCGAAAAGGATACCTCTCCAATTTCCTGTCCCGCCTGTGTAAAGCCCACAATTTGTTGTTTTTCCGGTGCTGCATCCGCCGCAAACGCCATCGATTGCAGGATGCTAACCGTCAGCACGGATGCCAACACACCGGCACCCAGTCGTTTCCCCTGTCTCATGTGATTCTCCTCTCCATATTCTGACAAATCGTATGTCCATTCGTTTCCTCGAACGGTTTTATCGTATCATACTTTCCGATTTTTGTAAACACTTTGTAACTTTTTCTTCGCACAAAAGAATCCTCCGCAATCATAGCGGAGGATTCATACACACGCCTCTCATGCCGCAGCAATCAATCGAATCAGCGGCACGCCCTTCTCATACATGTGCTGATAGCACGCAGTGCATTTTTTATAGGAATCAAAGGTTTGCTGTGCCTCTTTGGCATCTCCATAGCTTTTCCAGCACCCGCTGCAAGAATAATTCTGTCCTTTGTTGCAGATAAATCCCACGACATCGCGCAGCGGATAGCCGAGAAAAATGCCGATTTCATGCGGAAAGTCCGCTCTCAAGCACAATCTCCGTGCCAATTGGCAAATTACCGATTCCATATCTCCCGACAAATCATAGCCGCATTTCTGCAAAAAGACGCAGACATCTTTGCGCTGGATTTCCCGGCAGATCCAATCCCACCGGCACACATAAATCAAACAGCTCTTTGTCTTGTGACACCACTTCATCACGCGGATACGCAGACCAAATGACTTCAATTTTTCATTCCATTCGCAAATCGATTGAAACAACTCCGGCGATTCCGGGCAACGGAACAAATTAGCAGGCTTCAGTCCAGCGAGAGTCGGCGCGCACAAATTCACCAGCTGCTGCTCAAATTTCTGTCTCATAGTCATTCACTCCCTGTCCAGTATTCCCGCGTATGCGGCGGCTATACATTAGCTCCTGCTAACTAGTTTTCAAAAAGATTGGCTGGTACAATCCAGCCCGCTTTTATTAGCATTTGCTAATCCTTGTTCAGGATACCAGATTTTATATGCATTGTCAACCCGTGATAACAAATTTATTCAAGAAAAAATGCCCTCCGTATCCAACAGAGAGCATGGTTTGCATTTGCTTATTTTTTCTTCTTTTTGCGTTCCCATTCATCCCAAGCAATCAGCTCATCCCCGCGGACGATCCATGCTTTCTGCGAGATATAGGCGAGCGGAGAATCCGACAGTGAATCCGAATAAAACGTCTCAATCTGCGCGTCTCCGAATTTCTCACGGAACCGGCGGACTTTTTCTTCTCCCCAGCAGTTGATGCCGGTGTATGCACCGGTGTGCGGATCCACGCGCGAGGCCATCAGATGCTGAATGCCCAGCCGCTTGCAGGCGGGACGCAGCAAAAATTCCGGAGAAGCCGAAATAATCACGTCATCTTCCCGCTGCGTATCCTGCGTGTACCAAGACTTGATGTTCTTGATATGGCTGTCCCAAAATGCTTCGACGAGCTTTTCGGTGTTGCCGACGGCACGCAAAAACTGATACATCTGCCGTTTAAACTGCGTTTTATTGATGATTTTTGCCTGATACAGCGCAAAGGCAACCGCCGTGCCCGGCCAGCTGTATATCATCAGCGGTCTGTGCTTCACACAATAGAAATAAAAATCTACCGTGCTGTCCCCGTGATAAATGGTCTGGTCAAAATCGTATACGTTCATCTCTGTTTTATTCTCCCCGCTTGTCTCCATAACAGAACACAGCGACCGTTCCCGGTCCGGCGTGTGCACCGATCACCGTATCCAGCATATGAATTTCCACCTGTTCAACCGCCGTGTGTGAAAGAATATATTCCTTGAGATATTCTGCATCTTCCTGACAGTCACCATGGCTGATGGTTACCGGATACTTTCCGACCTCTTGGATGTGCTTGCTCAGCTGCTTCGCCAGCATTTCCAGTGCCCGTTTTCTGCCGCGCGCTTTTTTCCACACAAGCAGCTTTCCTTCGTCTGACACATACATTACTGGTTTGACAGAAAGCAAGGTTCCCATGACCGCCGAGCTTTTCGGCACGCGGCCGCCGCGATGCAGATACATCAGATCCTCTACGGTAAACCAATGCACGATATGCTTGCGAAATTCCTGTGCCCATTCCACCAGCTGTTCTGCGGTATAGCCTTCGGATTTGCGCTTGGCAGCTTCTCGAATCAGCAGGGTTTGACCGCCCGCCGCTGCCAACGTATCCACACAGTAAATCTCGTTGCTGTATTTTCCCTCCAGCTCTTGTTTCGCCATGCAGCCGGTCTGGTAATTGCCGCTGAGTGCAGACGAAAAACCGAGATATACAACATCCCGTCTGGACTTCAAAATACCTTCAAATACACTGGTAAATGCAGACAGCGGTGCCTGTGCCGTTGTGACAGAGGCTCCCTCTCGCAGCCGCTGATAAAAATCAGAGAACGAAACGGTTTTTCCAAAGTCATCCTCTACCGTGTCATATCCATCTATGGTAAAACTCAACGGAACTGTACAAATCCCGTTTTGATGCAAAAAACGTTCCTCAATATCTAAAACGGAATCTGTAACAATGACATATCCCATGTGTTTTCCTCCGATTTACTTTGCCGGAACGACTTCGATCCAGTAATTATCCGGATCATTGATAAAATAGATGCCCATTGCTGGATTTTCAAAGCAAATACATCCCATTTCCTTATGCTTGGCATGTGCCGCCTCGAAATCATCTACTTCTAACGCCAGATGAAATTCATTCTCACCGAGATTATATGCCTGCGGATGATCCTTTATCCATGTCAGCTCCAAGCGATGTGGTGTCACGCCATCTCCCAAATAAACGATGATAAATTCTCCGCTCTCCGGTGCGATGCGTCCGGTTTCCTTTAACCCCAACGCCTTATCATAAAACGCCAGCGATTCTTCCAGATTTTTTACATTAAAATTATTATGCGCAAAGCGAAACTGCATGATACATTCCTCCTCGTTTTGTCTGTTTTCCCTATCTTTTTCTATTATACGTGCAATTTCACGCTCGCGCAACAGTTTCCGTGAAATCTGCGCATTTTCCTGTAGGGAAAACGATGATTTATTTCTCTTGTTATTTATATTCCTCTATTGTTTTCCGTCTATATAGTATGCTATAATAGGCAAAGACGAACAGCAGAGAAAGGAAAACGGAATATTATGAAGCGTGTGATTACCTACGGAACCTTCGATCTGCTCCACTACGGACATATCAATCTGCTCCGCCGTGCCAAGGCGCTGGGCGATTATCTGATTGTGGCAGTATCCACGGACGAATTTAATTGGAATGAAAAGGGAAAAAAATGCTACTTCTCCTATGAAGAACGCAAGCAGTTAGTAGAAGCGATTCGCTATGTCGATCTGGTTATTCCAGAAGAAAACTGGGATCAGAAGCGATCTGACGTTCATGAATATCATGTCGACACCTTTGTCATCGGCGACGACTGGAAGGGTAAATTTGATTTTCTCGAAGAGGAAGGCTGTGAAGTCGTCTATCTGCCGAGAACGCCGGAAATCTCCAGCACCAAAATCAAAACGGAACTGAACAAGAAGTAAAACCAAAAGAGCGGGCTTTGTAAGCTCGCTCTTTTCATATCTGTAAAAAATGCGCCAGCAACTCGCTGCCGGTTGAAAAATAGCTGCCATTTTGGGCACTTTTCTCATGATACCGCTGGTGCGGACAAAGTATTGGCTGTGTGCTGTCATACAACAGATATGGCACCGGTGTATGCGTGTGTGTGCGGCATCGCACCGGCGTCGCATGATCCGGCAAGACCAACAATCGGAATGCTTCTCCTGCCGCTTGCAGCTCCCGCACCACCGTACCGATCACCTGTTGGTCAATGGACGAAATCGCCTGCATTTTGCGCTGGGCATCGCCTCGATGCCCCATCTCATCCGGCGCTTCAATATGGATAAAGGCAAAATCCGCGCCTTCTCGCAGTGCCTGCACAGCCGCCAGTGCTTTGCCCATAAAATTGGTATGCCATGTGCCGTCTGCACCAGCTACCGGCACATAGCGCAGTCCAATCCCCGCCGCGATGCCGCGCAGCAAATCCGTGGCAGAAATCATCACACCGTTTTTTCCGGTCTGCTCTCTGAAAGACGGCAGCTGTACCGGCGTGCCCGCTCCCCAAAACCACAAGCAATTGGCTTTGTGCAGTCCGCGCGCCTGCCGCGCTTGATTAATGGGATGCTGATGGAGCACCGCATAGCTCTTGCTCATCAGCTCACGCAAATCCGGCTGTTCAGGCAGATATGCGCCAATTGGTTCTCCCAGATGGTCATGCGGCTGGGCAAGCTGTATCCGCTCTCCGCCATGCCAGCACAACAGATGCCGATAGCTTGTTCCGATATAAAACGAAAAAGTAGAATTTTGAAATTCGCGCCGGATAACATCCATCAAAATTGCTGCTTCATCCGTTGTAATCTCATCTGCGCTGTGATCGAGAAGGACACGGCGAAAAAATGCGCTGTTATTTTCCTGTATCGTAATGAGATTTGCACGCAGCATAATGTCATTTTTATCCATACGAACACCAAGCCCCAATGCTTCCAGCGGCGCGCGGCCGGTATAATAGCGTTCGGGCGGATACCCTAAAAGCGAAAGATTGGCGGTGTCGCTGCCGACCGGTACACCATCCGGCACGGTCCGCACGGTTCCGATTTCCGCCCGCTGCGCCAGCGCATCCAGTGCCGGTGTGTATGCCTGTTCCAGTGGCGTCTTGCCATGCCATTCCTCTATCGGCTCATCCGCCATGCCGTCTCCCAGAACAATCAGGTATTTCAACTTTTTCCTCCTTTCCGTCGTATTTTTCTTATCTTTGACCAAATCTATTGACATATATATACATAAAAAATACCGGAACGGCAAGCCGTCCCGGTATCGCGTTTCAGATTTAAATCAATTACTTAGAGTCAGCCGGTGTCTCGTAGAAGCGAACCCAGTCAAAATCCAGTGCTTCAGCAATGCGCATTGCTGTGCCAACCGGCAGGCGGTAGTCGCCCAGCTCAATACGGGTATAATAGCTACGAGCAATATGTGCCTTCTGAGCCGTTACTTCCTGAGTCAGGCCCTTGCTTTTTCTAAGTTCAACTAACCAGTCACGCATAGTAATTCACCTCAAATGAAATATAAAAAACTCTTTAGAAATCAGA
>NZ_JBNMHC010000033.1:0-11459 GCF_050872565.1 Butyricicoccus sp.
ACATCCGGCGAAATGACAGCGGTTTTTTCGTCTACCGCCAAGCTGCATCCGTTCGGGTCGAACTGCTCGACAGACAGCTGAAAATCTTCATCCTGCACAGAAGTCTCTGCGCATTTGATGACGCCGCTGCTGCTGTCGCGGAAGTACAGCGTATAGCCTTCCTTGTCTTTGCACAGAACCATGGTTCCCAGCGCACAATCCGTCAAGTTTTCTGTATTCGTGCATCCCAGCCAACTGGCAATCATAGCCGCCGGAACCTGCCCATCATACTGCATCATAAGCAGCTGCTGCTTGAGAGCCTGACTATAGGTTTCCATGTTCGTCGGATGCGGTTTTTCCGCGTGCGTCAGTGCCTGTGCCCAAGCATCCGCGGTCTGCTCATATGCCTGCTTGACGCCGTCTGTACTATATTCTACGCCGTACACGCCGTTTTTGCTGCGCGAAGCAAAGCGAATCGGCATTGTACCGGCAGCCGCGTCGGTCTCGGTCTGATCGGATGCGGTCAGCCACTGCGGCAGAGACAGGGTATGCTGCGGCAAAACCTGCCGCCACAGCAGCACACCCTGTACCGGTATCGCTGCCACCAAGACAACCAAAATACCATTGCGCCACATCTCTTTGTGTCGAGCAAACCAACGCGCGATTGCTCGGCGAATCCGTCTATTCGGCAATTGTCGTTGGCTCATTGCGCCCTCCTGTCCGAAGACAGCACGATTGCCGCAAACAGTCCCGGCTCCAGTGCCGCAAACGTGATGTCCAATGTATGGTCATTTTGATGCAGCTTGCCGCGAATCAAGCGCTGCTCTGTCGTCGGCATCGGCACATCGTGGAAGACCGTATCAAAAAACAGTGGTTCTCCCGTCTTCATCGTCACGCCAAGCAGCTGCTCTGCCATGACATTGATTTCGAGCACCTTGCCATCCGCCTGAAACAGCACATAGCCTTCCTGCAAAAACGGCAGCAGGATATTGAGTGCCGTGCGGTCTCTGCCCTTCTTGCCCTTTTTCTCCGGTGCGTGCAGGGCAGCAGCCATTGCCTCCCAATCGCCGTTCGGCTTGAGTGCCTGATTGTTTTGCTCGCGCAGCTCCTCTGCGGTCTGGGCAGCGGAATCCGAAAAAGATTTTGCCAGAACCCAGCTGATGCCAGCGGCAGCAAGCAGGCTGAGCACCAGTCCCGCCAGCAGCAAGACAGCCAGACGCGCCATCATCGCGCGCATTCCGCTTCCGTCATCTTGAATATCCAGAATCAGGGCACTCTCACCAGTCACAGGAACAGCAATATCCATTTTGGTCGGCAGCAGTGAGCTTGCATTTCCCACAGTGCCGCTCATCGCTGTGACGATATTGTCCGTCATCACGGCGTTTTCGTCACCTGCCAGACGGTCTCCCGTCGCAGCGTCCCAAATCGAATAGCTTCTGCCGGAGCCCAAGCGAAGCTGTCCGGCATATGCCGTGAGCACCTTTTCCGTCTCAGCGGCAGCACTATCTGCGCTGCCCGTCGCATTTTCGTTCATTTCTGACAGCAAATCCGTCGTGAGCACCTGAGACACTTCTGTCTCAAACTGCGTGCTGGCATAACGCGCCATACCGAACAGCAGGCAGACAGACACAATCACCAGTGCTGCCGCCACGGCGACCAACATACTTCCCGTCAGTTTTTTCTGCAATGTTTTTCGCATGAATGGTATTCTCCTGTCTTACAGACCCATAATGAGTGCTTTGCCCACGGCTGCCACGGTCTTGGCATCGTGAATCTCTCCCGATGCAATGCGCTGGCACAGCTCTTCAAACGGCATACGCACAATTTCTACAAATTCATCGTCATCCGGATGGCATTCGCCCTGTGCCAAATCCTTGGCACAGTACAAGTGCAATCGCTCATCCATAAATCCCGGAGACGGCCAAATTTCTCCCAGAGAGATCATCTGTCCCGCGGTCAAGCCGGTCTCCTCGGACAACTCGCGGCGGCCTGCCTCCTCTGTGTTCTCCGGTCCGCGATCCAGTTTTCCCGCCGGAATCTCCAATGTGGTCTCCGCATAGGGATACCGATACTGGCGCACCAATGTGACGATGCGATTTTCATCGATAGCCAGCACGCCAACGCCGCCCGGATGCTCGCATACTTCGCGGATGCACGGCTCGCCGTTCGGCAGCAGCGCATCATCCACACGAACCGTCATGATTTTTCCATGAAAAATATATTTGCTGTTTACTCGTTTTTCTGTTAAGTCCATCCCAAAAACTCCTTCTGCGACACAGCTCCATGGCTGTGTTTTTGCCGATGTTAACTCATTTTCCAGTATAAAAGTAATACTCCGCTTTGTCAAACGACTGGCGAGAGATTTTATCCCCAATTCGTATGTTTTTTCTGTGTAAATGTATGGAAACAACAAAAGCAGGACTCGGTACACGACCGAGTCCTGCCAAATATCTTTTTTGGGGATTAACCCAGATAGTTCTTCATCATGGTTGCAGCCTCTGCGCGGGTTGCATTGCCCTTCGGGCTAATGTACAGGGCGTTGTTCATACGCACGCCGTTGATGATGTGGCTGCTGGTTGCCCAGATCACAGAATCCTTTGCCCAGCCGGAAACCGCAGCGCTGTCTGCAAAGCCGTTCAGATCACCGGAAACTGCCGGTGTGCCAGCATGTGCATACAGCATACGAGCCAGCTGCTCACGGGTGATGTTGCTGTTCGGGCGGAAGGTGCCGTCCTCATAGCCGCCGGTGATGCCGTTCTGGCTTGCCCACAGTACAGCCTTGTAATACCACTTATCCGAAGTGACATCCTTAAATGTCATCTCGCCGGAAACTTCCGGGCTGCCAGCCTGTGCATACAGAATCTGTGCAATCTGTGCACGGGTCAGGTTCTCATTCGGTGCAAAGCGATAGTTTCCGACACCATTCATGAGCTTCTTATCATGTGCATACTGCACGTACTGTACGAACCAATCGCCGGTATTGACATCCGAGAACAGATCCACAACATTGTTGGAGTTCGGGTTCGGTACGAATACATTGAGGGTTGTCGACTTGCCGTTAACCTTTACGGTAACGGTGGTCTTGCCGTAGCCGGTCGGATAGACAGCGACAGTGCCTGCAAAGTCTGCCGCCTCGACAATATCGTTGTTTGCGCTGATGACCGTTGCTTCACGGTTTACGGTTGTGTTCTGCGGGTTGAACTGAATGGCATACTCGCCCACTGCCTCATCGCTCTTCTCGATGGTAACGCTGGAAACTGTTCTGCCGTTCTCATCTGCCAGAGAAATGCTATTCAGACCAACAGCCTTCTTGACTACGGTAACGTTCTCTCTGCTGATGGTCTCCTGTGCGGTCTTCCAGCCGCCGTTAGACCAATACTGGGTATAAAACTCCAGCGTATATGTACCGGTCGAGGTCATCTTCAGCTCTTTATCCGAAGTATCCAGCTCCCAGTCCATAATATACAGACCTGCATCTTCCTCAAAATCACTGTACGGAATCGCCTCACTGTATACGTTCTTTCCGCCCTTCGCGATGTTGAAAATCACGCGCTCACCGTTCTGATTGCTGCTCTCATGCAGATACAGCAATACAGCAGCATTCATGGTCTGACCGGAAACGACGCTCTGTCCCTTGACAGACGCGCCCAATTCGATATACGAATGACCCTGTGCCGCTACGCTCTTAGAAACGACAACGCTGTTTTGTGCTGTCAGACCCCCGAAATTTTCGGTGCTGTCTGCCGCAAATGCCGGTGCCGTCGACGCCAGCATTCCCAGTGCGAGAATTGCACTCGCTGCTCTCTTTTTTACGCTCATAAGTATGTCCCCTTTCGACATATAGGTTTTGCCACATTCTGTAGCATTTGCAAAAAGTAGTATACCATATCTTTTACCAAAAAGGAAGTTTATTTTATTATTTTATAAAAAAAAACGACATGTTTTTTGTCTAAATAGATATTTGCATATCTTAAAGCGTGTATCACAAAGAGAGAGTACCATTTTGCCTGCACTCTCTCTTTGCTTGTTCTATTTTCCTCTTAGATGCTCTGGTACAGGTCAATGTATGCCTGTGCGGAGCGATCCCAGCTGAAGTCGCGGCTCATCGCGTTGATCTGAAGCTGACGCCATGCCTGCTGGTTATGGCGGAACAGTTCCGCAGCCTCTTCAATGACATGCAGCATTTCATGCGCATTGTAATTGGCAAACGAGAAGCCGGTGCCCTCGCCGGTAAACTGGTTGTACGGCTGTACGGTGTCCTTGAGTCCGCCGGTCTCGCGCACGAGCGGCAGAGTGCCGTAACGCATCGCAATCATCTGTGCCAGACCGCACGGCTCAAACAGCGACGGCATCAGGAACAGATCGCAGCCTGCGTAAATCTTGTTTGCCAGATCTGCCGAGAACATGATATTGGTCGAAATCTTGTCCGGATGCTCCCACTTGGCGTGCATGAACATCTGCTCATAGTCGTAATCGCCGGTGCCGAGCACAATCATGCGCACATCCTTCTCCAGAATGTCGTTGAGCACGCACTGTACCAGATCCAGACCCTTCTGGCTGGTCAGTCTGCCGACCATGCCGATGACCATGGTCTCGTCCGATGCGCTCAGATCGCACATCTTGAGCAGCTCTGCGCGGTTGACCTTCTTGTCATCCAGCGTATTGATGCTGTAGTTCTTAAACAGGTGTGGATCGGTCTCCGGATTGAAGGCATCGACATCAATGCCGTTGACAATGCCACTGACCTTGCCCTGATTCCAGCGCAGAATCGAGTCCAAACGGAAGCCATAGAAATCCGTCTGAATTTCCTGTGCATAGGTCTGCGATACTGTCGTGACGCGGTCGGAGCAGACAATAGCAGCCTTCATCATATTGACGTCGCCGTCCTGCTGCATAAAGCCGTTCTGGAAGTGATGATCGTCAATGCCCAGCACGTAATCCAGAACCTCGCGGCCATACTGACCCTGGAACTGAATGTTGTGAATCGTGAAGACGGTCTTGATGCCGCCGTACCACGGACGGCAGTTGTAATCCAGTCCGTAATATACCGGAATCAGTGCGGTCTGCCAGTCATTGCAGTTGATGACGTCCGGATGAAAATCAATCGCCGGCAGCATATCCAGTACCGCGCGGGAGAAGAACGCAAATCGCTCTGCATCGTCATATTCGCCGTATACGCTGTTGCGCGCGAAATAATACTCATTATCCAAGAAATAGTACTTTACGCCGTCTGCTTCGTACACAAAGATGCCGCAGTACTGGCTGCGCCATGCCACCTGTACGTACAGATTGCGCAGATAATACATCTTGTCGCGCCACTCCGGCTTGATCTGGCAGTACAGCGGGCAGACAACAGCGACCTCATGTCCCTTTGCTGCCAGTGCCTTCGGCAGAGAGCCTGCCACATCGCCCAGACCGCCGGTCTTAATAAACGGTGCTACCTCGCTTGCAGCGTATAATATCTTCATTTTTCGTATCCTCCAAATTAAAAAAGAGAACCGGGAGAACGATACCATCCGTTCCCCCGGCTGGTCCCGGAGCAATGATTCGTTTTTTCCATCCGCATCCGAGATTCTATCTCTGTATGATTTTCGCTTATACTGTGGTGTTCTTTGCGATAGCTACCGGATAGGTTGCGCTGCCCATCATCTTGCGGTTCTCGCGCACGGTAACGCCCTTATCGGTAACAACATACGACAGCTCTACACCCTGATCAATGGTGCTGTTCGGCAGCACGATGCTGTCCTTGATGACAGCGTCCTTGGCGATGGTGCATCCGCGGAAGACAATCGAGTTCTCAACCTTGCCCTCAATGCGGGAGCCGTCAGCAATCAAGCTGTCATTGACCTCTGCATTCTCGCCGTAATAGGTCGGTGCTTCGTCATAGATCTTGGTCAGAATCGGGCGATTCTGCAGGAATACCTGATCGCGGATGTCCTTATCCAGCATATCCATAGATGCAGTAAAGTATCCCTTGACGTTCTCGATCTTTGCGGAATACTTGTCAAAGACATAGCCGTGGATCTTATCGTTGCGGCCGAATACGTGCTGCATAGCATCGCGATCGAACGAACGCAGGTTATGGGTCACGCAGTCAGACAGCAGCTTGAGCAGATACTTGCGCTTCATGATGTAAATGCCCATGCTCTTGTACTTGCACTTGCCGCCCATGTTGTCGCCGTTGCGGATGTCCTCTACCTCATGACGCGGAGACAGGTTGAGGAACATATCAAATGCGCCGCCCTCTGCATTCTTGGTGCAGACGATGGTGACATCTGCTTCCGACTTCTTGTGTTCCTTCATGACCTCATCCAGCGGGATGTTTGCCACGATGTCTGCGCTGCAGATCAGCACGTGCTCGCTCTTGTTCTTGTTGAGCATGTCGCTGATGGAGCCGAGAGCTTCCAGAGAGGTGTGATAGTTCTCTGTTACCAGCGGAGAGGACTTCGGTGCGAAGGCGTTCGGCGGGAGCAGGAACATGCCGCCGCGCTTACGGGACAGATCCCAATCCTTACCGGAGCCGAGATGGTCAAGCAGCGACTGATACTTATCGCGCATCAGAACGGCTACCTGATAACAGCCGGAGTTCACGAGATTGGACATCATAAAGTCAATCACGCGATAGCGTCCGCCGAACGGCACCGACGCTACCGGTCGGTGCTCAGACAGCTCGCGCAGGTCATTATTGCTATCAAATCCAATGATAATTCCCAGTGTATTTTTCATTCTTGTTCTTCCCCTTACTCTGCGTCCGGAATGTCCTTATCCGGCATTTCCTTTGCCGCTACAACGGCATTCTTGCCGACAGTGACGTCCGGTCCTACAACTGCGACGCCCCAGTTGTCTCCTGCCTCAGCTGGTGTGTTGCCGATCTTTGCGCCTGCACAGATGTGCGCGCCCTCTGCGACAATTGCATACTGTACCACAGCGCCCTTGTCTACGACAGCACCCGGCATCAGAATCGAATACTCGATCGTTGCATCGGAATCAACCGTAACATTCGGGAACAGGACAGAATTGGTGACATTGCCTTCGATCTCGCAGCCCTCGGATACCAGAGAGTGCTTTACCGTAGCATGTTTGCCGGTAAAGTGCGGTGGTGCGGCGGTGGTGCGGCCATAGATGCGCCAGTCGTCGTCTTCCAGATCCAAGCCGGAGTTCGGGGACAGCAGATCCATGTTTGCTTCCCACAGGGACTCGATGGTTCCTACGTCCTTCCAGTAGCCGTCGAACTGATAGGTCTGAAGGTTCTCGCCGTTTGCCAGCATTGCCGGAATGATATTCTTGCCGAAGTCGTTGGAAGAATTCGGGTCGTTCTCATCATCAATCAGATACTTGCGCAGCTTGGACCAAGTAAAGATGTAAATACCCATCGAAGCGAGGGTGCTCTTCGGCTGTGCCGGCTTCTCCTCGAACTCATAGATCGAGCCGTCCGGATTACAGTTCATGATACCGAAACGCTTTGCCTCTTCCAGCGTAACATTGAGGACAGCGATGGTCGCAGCAGCGTTCTTTTCCTTGTGCTGGTCGAGCATCTTGTCGTAGTCCATCTTGTAGATGTGGTCACCGGACAGAATCAGCACATATTCCGGATTGTACTCGTCAATAAAGCCGATGTTCTGATAAATTGCGTTTGCTGTACCCTTGTACCACTCAGAGCCCTTGCCGTTCTCATACGGAGACAGGACAGAGACACCGCCGTACAGGCGGTCGAGATCCCATGTCTGACCGTTTGCTAAGTATACATTGAGTTCGTGCGGCTCATACTGTGTCAGAACACCAACGGTATCAATACCGGAGTTCACACAGTTGGACAGCGGGAAGTCAATGATGCGGTATTTTCCGCCAAACGGAACCGCTGGCTTTGCAACCTTTGTCGTCAGTACATACAGTCTGCTTCCGCGGCCGCCGGCCAGCAGCATTGCGACACATTCTTTCTTCCTTACCATTTTTCTGCTCCAATCTTTGTTAGATTTTGACTTCTCTCCACAGGCGAATCTTCTCGCCCACAGATCTGTCTCAGAAGATCTTGCGATCCTCTGCATAATAAATTCCCACTCTATCAAAAACTGCCTTGCGGCAATGTTTGTTGGCTTATTTTTCCTTGTTTTTTATCTGTTATTTCTTTTGTTCAAAGAAACGAATACAAAACGGCGGCATCTGCATCGTCAGACGGCATGTGCCGTCCTCCTGCGGTCTGCACGTCACCGTACCCGCTTCTCCCGCGCCGCCATAGGCAATGGCGTCCGAGCAGAAGGTCTCACACCATTCCTCGGAGTCACGCAGCGTCAATCGGCAGCCGGACAACTTGTGTGCGGTTAGATTCATCACGGCAAGCAGCCGCTCGCCGTCCGGACTTCTGCGCTCCAGCGCAAGCAGTCCCGCATGATTGGTTCCGCGATCCACCCATACGATTTGTTCGGTGCTGTCGCCCGTCCAAAGCACCGGATTATCGCGATAAAATCGGTTGAGTGCCTGTACATAGGTCTGCATCTGCCGGTTGGCCTCGCAGTCCAAATCCTGCCAGTCCAGCGCGTGATGGCACGCCCATTCTGTGTACTGCGCAAATTCGCAGCCCATAAACAGCAGCTTTTCGCCCGGATGCATCATGACAAAGCCGTACAGCAAGCGCAGCGGGGCAAACTTCTCATGATATTCTCCCGGCATTCGCGCCAAAAGCGAGCCTGCACCGTGCGATACCGCGTCGTGCGACAACGGCAGCACAAACCGTTCTCCCGTGCTGTTGAGCAAAGACAATGACAACCAATCTGCCAGTGCCTCCGGATCATCGGCGTGTTCCAAATGCGCCAGTGCTTCCTGCACCCATGTATCCCGCCACATGGCGGTAAAGCCCAATCCGCCGAGCGCGGTCGGCTTGGTGACAGAGGACCAGCGTCCTGTACTGCTCGCAATCATGCGCACTGTCGGCTCCTGCTCCCGCACGGTATCACATAACGTGCGCAAAAACCGCGCACCGTCTGCATTCCAGTTTTCTCCGAACTGATTGGCCTTCCATTCGCCATCTGTGCGCTGGTAGTCCAGATACAGCATCGGTTGTACCGAGCTGACGCGCAGACCGTCCGCATGAAACTGTGTAATCCAGAACATCGCAGACGACAGCAGGAACGACTGTACTTCACCGCGTCCGAGGTCAAACTTCTGCACGCCATACACCATGTCTTTCGGGTCAGACTCACAGGCTTCATAACATGGCTGTCCATCAAACATAAACAGACCGTGTGCATCGGTCGGAAAGCCTGCGGCTGTCCAATCCAGAATGACGCCGATGTTCGCCTGATGACACCGATCAATCAGATACATCAGATCATGCGGTGCACCGTATCGGCTGGTCGCGGCGAAAAAGCCGAGCGGCTGATAGCCCCACGAGCCGTCATACGGGTGTTCCATCAGCGGCAACAATTCCAAATGGGTATAACCCATTTCGCGCAGATACGGAACAAGCCGATCCGCAATGACGCGATAATTGAAAAAGGAACAGTCCTCTTTGGTCTGCCAGGAACCGAGATGTACCTCATAGATATTGACCGGTTCCGGTGCGAGGGTTCTGCGCTTCATCCAATCGGCATCGTTCCACACATATCCATTCAGGGGATAGTAGCGCGATGCATTGGCCGGGCGCACTTCTGCATAGAAGGCAAATGGATCCGATTTATCAAAAACCTGACCATCGTTTGTCCGAATGCTGTATTTGTAGCAATCGTAGCGTTCGATGTCCGGCAGGAAGCAAGTCCAAAACGCCGAATCCTCCGCCATGCGGGTCATCGGTGAAAGTTCGCGCAGCCATCCGTTTTTCTCGTGAATCACAGAGACATCCGCGGCATGTGGTGCCCAAAGGCAAAACTGCACGCCTTCTTGTCCATCTTTCACGACGCGATGTGCGCCCATCCACTCCCAAGCGCGGTGTTCCGTTCCGTTGTGGAATGCCTGTAGACGGCTCGCCATATCCTGTTTTTCTTGGATTTCCATTGGCGCCATCTCCCTTCTCAGAATCATCAATTACACATGCGAATGCACGAAAAAGGCCGTCTCCTTTGCCGTCGATTTTCTCGTTCCGCGCAAACAAAGAGGTTCCCTTCTCGTTTGTAGGAATATTATACAACATTTGTAAAAACAAGTCCAGAAAAAATGTTGATTTTTACAGAGATTTTCCAGTTTTCTTCTTCTATGTTCAGTCTTTGTCTGGAATGGCACACAAAATCATACGCAGGGCTTCATCGGCAGCATCCTGCCGCGCCTGCTCTCGTCCGTGCGGAGAGACAATTTTGTGCACCTGCGTCTGTCCCTGACAGAACAGACCGATGTAAATGGTTCCCACCGGTGTGCCATCCTCACCGCCGTCCGGTCCTGCATAGCCGGTAATCCCGATGCCGAGATCTGTCTCATAGACACGCGCGATGCCCTGCGCCATTTCTGCCGCCGTCTGCTGTGACACGGCCGTATACCGCTCCAAGGTCTCCGTGCGTACACCGAGAATCTTATGCTTGATTTCATTGCAGTAGGTGCAGGCACCGCCTTTATAGAATTTTGAAGCACCTGCGACATCTGTGATTCGCTTGGACAGCAAGCCGCCTGTGCAGCTTTCTGCTACAGACAACGTCAGTCCACGTTCCGTCAACGCCTTCGCTGCGTGCTGTTCCAACTCTGGCTGCGTCATGCTATCGCTCCCTTCCGGTTTCTTCTTACTGGTTCTCCCAATATTTTCATGATAGCATATTTTTTTTCAATCCGCAAGAATCGGAACAGCGCGAAAAAAGGCGCATGTGGAAAAATTTCCACATGCGCCTGTATATTCGACAAATTATCCGATAGAGGACAGAGCAGAACCCGGAATGATGCGGCCCAGTTCGTTGTACTCGTAGAAGCCCTTGCCAGACTTCTGACCCAGATGCTTCGCACGAACCATCTTCTTGAGCAGACGAGCCGGACGATACTTCGGGTCAAGGGTCTCATGGTACATAACTTCCATGATTGCCAAGCAAACATCCAGACCAATCAGGTCACCCAGCGCAAGAGGACCCATCGGATGGTTTGCGCCCAGCTTCATTGCGGTGTCAATGCCTTCGACAGAAGCCAGACCCTCTTCAAAGATCTGAATGGCATCGTTAATCAGCGGAATCAGCAGGCGGTTTACTACGAAGCCCGGACCCTCGATAACTTCTACCGGCACCTTGCCGATGTCCTCGGCAATCTTCTTGACCTTATCTACCATGTCGCGGGTAGTGGTCATGCCGGGAATTACTTCGACCAGCTTCATGACAGCAGCCGGGTTGAAGAAGTGCATACCGATGATCGGGCGAGTCAGCTCACCGCTGATCTCCGTGATGGACAGGGACGATGTATTGGAAGCAATCAGTGCATCCGGCTTTGCGATTTCCTCGATTTCCTTCAGCAGCTTTTCCTTTGCCTGCAGGTTCTCGATAGCGGACTCGACAATCAGGTCAGCCTCTTTACATCCGTTG
>NZ_JBNMHC010000034.1:0-11454 GCF_050872565.1 Butyricicoccus sp.
TATTTTGCTGTGGTCTATGGATGTCCAAAAGAAAACAGCGGCACGGTCAATGCGCCGATTGCCCGCCATCCGGTGGATCGAAAGAAAATGGCAGTTCTTGCAGGTGGACGCGAAGCGATTACGCATTATGAAGTGCTGGAGCAATATCAGGGCTATACATGGATGAAATTTCGTCTGGAAACCGGAAGAACCCATCAGATTCGCGTGCACATGGCGCATATCGGGCATCCGATTATCGGTGATCCGCTGTATGGACCGGCAAAGGACAAATGGAAATTGCAGGGACAGTGTCTCCATGCGGGAGAGCTGGAACTGACCCATCCGACAACGGGAGAACGGATGCTGTTTGAGGCACCGCTGCCGGAATATTTTGAACAGGTATTACAGAAGTTGAGGAATCAGTATGGGCAAGTTTGACGGTATTTTTATTGCCTCGGATATGGATGGCACACTGCTCGATGACGCACGCACGATTGGACAGGAAACCATCGAGGCATTGGAATATTTTACACGCAATGGCGGCTATTTTTCCTTGGCAACAGGAAGAACGCGTCCGGCGACAGCTGCCTATCGCAAGCTGCTGCCGTGCAATGGACCGGGCGTCTATTTGAATGGTGCGATTATCTGCGATGAAGCGCAGGAAAGCATCGTATACATGGAAGGCTTGGATGACGGAGCGAAACAATTGGCGCGAGAGGTGATGGAACGGTATCCGCACTTGGGCGTAGAAGTGTTTTTGCTTGACCACTCCTATGTCTGCCAGATGTGCGAGGTGACACGGCAGCATTTTGCCAATCTCGACATTCCGTACATCCTGTGCGATCTGGATGAAATTCCAGAGCCGACACACGAATGGGGAAAAATCAATTTTACCGGAGAACATGATGAGGTGCTGGCGGCGAGACCGTTTATTGATCGGGTCAAAGACAAGTACAATCTAACGTTTTCCACGCCGGTCTACTACGAGATGACCTGTAAGGGCGGACATAAGGGAGACGGCGTGCGTAAGGCCGCCGCATATCTTGGAGTTAAGCCGGAACTGATTTGCGCGGTAGGCGACAGTCAGAACGATTTGCCAATGCTGCACAGTGCAGGCATCAGCTTCGCGCCGGAGAATGCGAGACAAGAAGTACTGGATACAGTAGATGTTGTCGTGGCTGACAACAATCACAATACGCTGCAAGGAGTCGTAGAGTATCTGGATAAGCGGTTTGGATCGCGGGAATCGGTTGACAAGTGATGCAACATGTGATATTCTTTCAGACAGAGTAACGCGAGAGCGTCACGAAGGGGCATACCACCGCGGGTATGATTCTTTGTGATGCTCTCGTTTTTAATGGAGGAAAAATCATGAATCGTGCTCGTATTAAAAAAATTGTTCTTTGTGCGGTACTGGCGGACATTGCTGTAGTCGGCAGTATGTTCTCGTTCCCGATTTTGGGTTCGCGTTGTGCGCCGATTCAGCACATGGTCAATATCATCTGCGCTGTTTTTCTCGGCCCTGGTTATGGTGTGGCGTGTGCTTTTCTTGCCAGTCTGCTGAGAAATCTGTTTGGACTGGGAAGCTTGATGGCGTTTCCGGGAAGTATGATCGGCGCCCTGTGCTGTGGACTGATGTATTGGAAGACCAAGAAGCTGCTGCTGACGGTTGCGGCAGAGATTTTTGGCACTGGTATTCTCGGCGGTCTGTGTGCGTATCCAGTTGCTGTTTTGTTTATGGGAACGGATGCCGGAGCGGTCGCGTTTTATGCGTACATCATTCCGTTCTTGATTTCGACGGTCGTCGGATCGGTTGCAGCGGGCTTGGTGCTGTCGGGACTCAAGCGTTCGTCTGCCCTCAAACACATGCAGTATCTGCTGGATAAATAATCTGTAAGTTCCAAGTAAAAAACGTATTTGCCAATGCATGGGTAAATACGTTTTTTTGTTTACATAGTAGATAAAATGCGGTAAAATAGAACAAATATAAGGAGATGCTATGACACAACAAATAGAATTGTTAAAGGAACGACTGGAACAACTGATAGATTGTGAAGCCTTGGAGCTTTTGCGCTGTGCAGAACAAGATCCGGATGATATATATATCCCATATATGATGAATGACGCTGTGGAATTGTATGCTGTGCTCACGCATTGCACAGCAGTGGGAGAATTGTCCGCGTATTTTCCCGTTGGTACACAGGTGACAGGAGCAGAAGCAGATGGGCAGTATCATGTGACGTTGTATCGACCGGATGGAACCTGTTTGACCCTGCAATTTGCTGCTTGCCGTTGGGAAGAACAGTATTATCCGTATCATGAAATCGGCCATTTTTGGCGCGAAGGAGACGAACAGTGGCGACAACTGGTCTATCAAATTGGAACGATGTATGATAAATACCAATATCTGGGCGACCGCAGCTGTAATGCGCAGGAAAAAGCCCTGCTGCCGCTCGTGACGTTTGCCCCGTTTCGCTATTGGTCTCCGGTGCATGAATCGCTGGAGGATTGGTATCCGGACACAGAACAAGGTACCGATTGCATGGAGCATTTGGCGCGTCAGGCGGGAGATACTGCCTATCTCGCGGAGATCCAGCGGTATCGACAGACACAGGATGCCGCTCCGCTGATTGCTATGATGCAGCGGCCGGAACGAGGTGCACTATATCAGACAATTTGTCAGGCAGTAGAGAGGGCATCGTCCTGCTATCCGCCGCGAGATTATGGCGTTGTGCTGTACACGAAAATGCAGGCACAGCGAAAAGCTGTGCAGACGCTGCTGCACGCACATGGTTTTTCCGGAGATTATCCGCGTTTTCGCAGAGGAAACACACAAGTTGTTGCAGTAGAAGAGCATCCGTATACGGTTTTTGGGTTGGAATATGAGGGATTTGCGTTTGGCATTCGATTGATGGTTTCGGAGACCAAACAGCCATCTGCCGTTTGGAATGCTGGTTTTTTTGAGCATACAGGACGCGTTCTTACCCAAGATGAGCTGTCTGCTTGGCTGGAAGAGAAACAGGGAAACTGTTGACAAGCTATAGGGCAAATGATACAATGATGTCAATGCTTGAATAAGCAGGATTGGAACAATTGAATCAAAAGGATTCGGTGCCTCTTGCATCTAGCAAGAGGGTAAAAGGGAAACAGGTGAACAATCCTGTGCGATCTCGTCACTGTGAACGGGGAGCGGAGAACGATGCGTTTCGGCGCGGTCACTGGTCTGCGGACTGGTAAGGCTGTTCTTGCGCGATGAGCCAAAGTCAGGAAACCTGCCGGATGCTTGGTACAGGAAATATTTCCGGATCACGAGCTCTTGATCGTACTGTTTGCCTGCCTTTTGTGGGCTGGGGAGGTCAGCGCTTTTTCTCAGCAGAGAGAAGCGCTCTTGTGGTATACGCGAAAATAGTTCTGAAACCGCGATTGAAGCGTTCCTAGGATACCACAGGAGGTAAAGAAAATGAAAATGAAAAAGTTGACGGCAATGCTGCTGGCAGGTGTGCTGGCTGCTGGTATGCTGGCAGGCTGCGGCTCTTCCAATGACAACAGCAAGGACGCTGCAAAGGACAACGGTTCTGCAGCGGTTACGACAAAGGCTGGCTCCGGCTCTGGTTCTGGTGAAGAAGCAGAGGAAGAAGAAAACTACAACACCGGCGATGCCTCGAAGGATAATCCGCGCAATCAGGATGACATTGGCGAGAATGAGCTGCTGGTACTCAGCTTTGGCACCAGCTTCAATGACAGCCGCCGTCTGACCATCGGTGCGATTGAGGATCAGCTGGAGAAGTCTTTCCCGGATTACTCGGTTCGCCGTGGCTTTACCGCAAATATTGTCATTGACCACGTAGAGAAGCGCGATGGCGAGAAGATCGATGACATCAACGAAGCACTCAAGCGCGCCGTTGACAATGGCGTAAAGAACTTGGTTGTTCAGCCGACCCATCTGATGAATGGTCTGGAATATGACGAGCTGAAGGGTGATATTGCACAGTACTCTGATGCCTTTGACAAGGTAGCAATCGGCCAGCCGCTGCTGTCCAGCGATGAAGATTTCTCTCGCGTAGAGAATGCTATTGTCGATTGGACCAAGGATTATGACGATGGCGAGACCGCAATTGTCTTTATGGGTCATGGTACATCCGCAGATTCCAACGCTGTTTACCAGAAGATGCAGGATCTGCTGACCAAGGATGGCCACACCAACTACTTCGTAGGCACCGTAGAAGCTACGCCGTCTGTGGATGACGTTCTGGCTGCTGTCAAGAAGGGCAACTACAAGCGCGTCGTTCTGGAGCCGCTGATGGTCGTTGCTGGTGACCATGCAAACAACGATATGGCAGGCGATGACAAGGATTCTTGGAAGTCTCAGTTTGAAGCTGCTGGCTATCAGGTTGAGTGCCTGCTGCGCGGTCTGGGTGAAAACGAGACCATTCGCCAGATCTATGTAGAACATGCACAGGCAGCGATTGATTCTCTGAAGTAATACACGACAATCGGATATACAGACAGAGCGGCGCGGATTTTCGTGCCGCTCTCGTTTTGAAAGGGTGAAATTAGATGAAGAAAACATTTTTAGCGCCGGCACTGTGCGCTGCACTGCTGGTAGGCGCACTGACTGGCTGCGGAAGCAATCAAACAGCAGATACCGGTTCCGGCACTGCGGCTGTACAGACGCAAAAAGACAAGACGGATTACAGCAAGGTGGCAAGCTCTGCGGATATGACGACCGTGGAACAGGTCGGCGAGGACGGCATGGAAGCCATTTCCGGCAAACAGGTCAAGGATGGCACATATTCTGTGGCTGTGGATTGCAGCTCGAAGATGTTTCATGTGACAGATTGTCAGCTGACCGTAAAAAACGGTGAAATGACGGCTGTGATGACGATGAGCGGCACGGGCTATCGCTGCATTTATCTGGGTACAGGCGAGCAGGCTGCTAAGGCAAAGCCGGAGGATTATATTTTCCCTGAGACCAATAAAGACGGCGCAGATACCTTTGCGATTCCGGTGGAAGCGTTGGATCAGGGTATTTCTTGTGCGGCATTTAGTAAGAATAAGCAGCAGTGGTACGATAGAACCATCCTGCTTCGCGCGGATTCCCTGCCGGAAGGAGCTGTGACTGGCGGAAACAGCAAGACACTGGCTGATCTCGGCTTGCAGGACGGCACCTATACCGTCAATGTTACCTTGGCTGGCGGCTCCGGCAGAGCAAGCATTCAGTCTCCGACAGAACTGACCGTTGCAGACGGCGTGGCAACCGCAGAAATTATTTGGAGCAGCTCTAATTATGACTATATGATGGTTGGAGATACCAAATATGAGCCGATGGAAGGCACGGAAACATCTACTTTTGAAATTCCGGTGACAAAGTTCGGTGCAAAGATGGCAGTACAGGCAGATACCACGGCGATGAGCCAACCGTATCTGATTGATTACACGTTGACATTTGACGCAGATTCTATTGAGGCAAAGTAATGCCATGCGAAGATTGAAATATCTCATGGGCGTTGTGCTGCTCAGCGCGTGCTTTTTTCTGGTCGGCTGCGGGACACAGGAATCCGCATCGGATTTTTCCGATTGGAAGCCAACGAGGAGCATGGATTTGCAGTATGCCGACCAGTTTTCTGTCGATTATTATGACGGCGGCTATGCGTTGATTACCATTGCAAAGCAGGATCAGTACCTGCTGGTGCCGGAGGGCAAACAGGCACCGCAAAATTTGAGTGGGAAGATTACGGTATTGCAGCAGCCGCTGGACAACATCTATTTGGCAGCATCCTCTGCAATAGATTTGTTTGATGGATTGGACGCACTGGATTCCATCACAATGACCAGCACGGCACAAAAGGATTGGAGTCTGCCGCATGTGACACAGGCAATGCAGCAGGGCAAATTGCAGTATGTCGGCAAATACAATGCGCCGGATTATGAGACCTTGCTCGCTCAAAAGTGCCAGATTGCCGTGGAATCGACGATGATTACCCACAATCCAGAGGTCAAGGAACAGCTGGAAAAGTTAAATATTCCGGTGCTTGTAGAGCATTCGAGCTATGAAGCGCATCCGCTGGGACGAATGGAGTGGATCAAGCTGTATGGCTTGCTGCTCGGGAAAACAGAGGAAGCCCAACAATTTTTTGATGAAAAAGTACAGCAGGTCAATCGCATCCAGACAACAGACACCGGCAAAACCGTTGCGTTTTTCTATATCAGCTCAACAGGCTCTGTCAATGTCCGCAAACCGGGCGACTATGTTTCCAAGATGATTGACATGGCGGGCGGATCTTATGTGCCGACCGCACAGCAGCTCAAGGTAGAGGACAATGCATTGTCTACCATGAATATGCAGATGGAAGCCTTTTATGCGGCGGCAAAGGATGCCGATTATATCATTTACAACAGCACCATTGAGGGCGATTTGCAGAGCATCAGTCAGCTGACAGAGAAGAGCAGCCTGCTCAAGGACTTCAAGGCGGTGCGCGACGGCAATGTTTGGTGCACAGAGAAAAATATGTTTCAGCAGACGACTGGTGCGGCAGATATGATTGAAGATCTCAACCGCATTGTGACGGGACAAGCGGATCAGACCGATCAGCTGACTTTTTTGCACAGACTGAAATGAGAGCAACAGACGAAAGGAGACAGCGATGAAACAGCGGACAGTCATGCGATGCACAGCGGGATATGGCATTCTCGCCATTTTGCTGTGCGTATTGATTTTACTTAACCTCAATATAGGAACCGTGTCGCTGTCTCCTGCGGAAGTATTTGGCATTTTGCTGGGCAAAACCTCAGCGAATACGGCAATTATCTGGGGAATTCGATTGCCGCGCTTGATTGCGGCGGTCATTTTGGGCGGTGCGCTGTCGGTTTCCGGCTTTTTGCTGCAAACGTTCTTTTCCAATCCGATTGCAGGCCCGTTTGTTCTGGGCATTTCCTCCGGTGCAAAATTGACGGTTGCCATGGCAATGATTGGCTGCTTGAGCCGCGGATGGGTGATGAATTCGACGGGAATGATTTTGGCGGCATTTGTCGGCTCGATGATTTCTATGGGATTCATTTTGCTCATATCCGGAAAAGTCAAGAAAATGTCGTTGCTCATTATCTGCGGCGTTATGATTGGCTATATTTGCTCGGCGATCACAGATTTTGCCGTGACATTTGCGGATGATTCCAATATTGTCAATCTACATAACTGGTCGATGGGCAGCTTTTCCGGTGTGAGCTGGGACAATGTCGGAACCATGACGGTGGTGACTGTGGTTTGTATGGTTCTGACCATGCTGCTGTCCAAACCAATGGATGCATTTCGTCTCGGAGAAGTCTATGCACAGAGTTTGGGTGTTCCGGTAAAGCTGTTTCGCGCGCAGCTAATTTTGCTGTCCAGTGTGCTCTCTGCAACCGTTACCGCATTTGCAGGCCCGATTTCCTTTGTGGGCATTGCCGTGCCGCATCTGGTGAAGAGTTTGTTCCGCACCTCCAAACCGATTTTGATTCTTCCGGCGTCATTTTTGGGTGGCGCAGTGTTCTGTCTGTTTTGCGATTTGTTGGCGCGGACGTTGTTTGCGCCGACAGAACTCAGCATCAGCTCTGTGACAGCGGTGTTTGGTGCGCCGGTAGTGATTTGGATGATGCTGCACCGCGACAAAGGACGGCATTGAGGGAAAAAGCATGAACAACGCAATTTTACAAACCAACAATCTTTCTGTCGGCTATGACCGGAAGGTACTTATTCAAGGCATTGAACTTGCCGTGTGTCCGGGAGAGATTCTAACCCTGATTGGCCCGAATGGTGCGGGAAAATCGACCATTATCAAAAGCATTACCAAACAGCTGGAGATTCTGGGCGGCACTGTTTGCGTGGCGGGAAAATCGCTGTCTCAGATCAGCGGAAAAGAGCTGGCACAAAAAGTCTCTGTCATGATGACGGGAAGACTAGAACCGGAGCTGATGAGCTGTGAAGAGGTTGTGGAATCCGGCAGATTTCCGTATACAGGACGATTTGGTGTCCTGTCGGATGCAGACCGAAAAAAGGTACACGAGGCGATGGAGCTGGTTCATATTCGAGAACTGGCGGATCAGAGCTTTAATTGTATCAGTGACGGACAGCGGCAGCGCGTAATGCTGGCGCGTGCGATTTGTCAGGAACCGGAGATTTTAATTTTGGATGAGCCGACGTCGTTTTTGGACATTCGCCATAAATTACAGTTGCTGGCGATTCTCAAGCAACTTGTGCTGGAAAAGAAGATTGCGGTTATTGTCTCCATGCATGAGATTGATTTGGCGCAAAAGCTGTCGGATCGAGTGGTATGTGTCAAAGGAGACCGCATTGACAAATGCGGCACGCCGGACGAGATTTTTACCGATGCGTATATCCAACAGTTGTATGAGGTGTCCTGCGGTAGTTATCATACGGTTTACGGATTTATGGAGCTGGAAAAACCGATAGGTACGCCCAAGATCTTTGTCATTGGTGGCGGCGGAAGCGGCGTTCCGGTTTATCGGCGGCTGCAGCGCAGAGGCATTCCGTTTGCAGCGGGAGTACTCCATGAAAATGATATGGATTTACCGGCGGCACAGGCACTTGCCGCGCAAGTGGTTACCGAGCAGGCGTTTGAACCGATTGGCGAACAGGCATTGGCTCAGGCGGAAGCATGGATCGCGTCCTGCGAGGGCGTTGTGTGCTGTTTGGAGCGATTTGGCACCATGAACGCAGGAAACCAGCAGCTGATGCAGCTGGCAAAAAAACAAGGAAAATTATTGGATGGCAAGAGAGGAATATAACATGAACGGAAAACTGATCGGTGTTGGTGTGGGACCTGGAGACCCGGAACTGATGACACTCAAAGCGGTGCGTATGATTCGGGAAAACGAAGTCATTGCCGTGCCGGGAAAAGAGCCCAAAGAGACCGTGGCATACCAGATTGCCGTGCAGGCTGCACCGGAGCTGGCGGATAAAACCCTGCTGCCGCTGTATATGCCGATGACGATGGACGCGGAGGAACGCGAAAACAATTGGAAGATTGCCGCAGATAAGACGGAAGAACAGCTCAAGTGCGGCAAAAATGTGGTATTTTTGACACTGGGAGATCCAACGGTTTATTCAACGTTCAGCTATGTCAAAAAGCTGATTGAGGATCGTGGGTATGAGACGGCAACGGTCAGCGGCATTACTTCGTTTTGTGCGGCAGCAGCGCGCATGAATGTGTCGCTGTCTGAATGGAATGAACCACTGCACATTTTGCCGGCGCGTCATAATCTGGAGGACGACTTGACGTATTCCGGCAATTGTGTCCTGATGAAGTCTGGCAGAAAAATGGATCAGGTCAAGCAGCAGCTCAAGCAGAGTGGCCGCGAGGTTGTCATGGTGGAAAACTGTGGAATGCCGGAGGAAAAAATTTATCACGGTGTAGAAGAAATTCCGGATGATGCAGGCTATTACTCTCTGATTATCGCACGGGAGCCAAACGCATGATTGAAATCAAAAATCTTTCCAAGCAGTTTGAAGGCTTTCAGGCAGTAGATAAGCTCAGCCTGCGCATTGAGACGGGAGAATTTTTTGCCTTGTTGGGACCAAACGGCGCGGGAAAAACCACGACAATTAGTATGCTCTCGACGCTTTTGCTGCCCAGCGGCGGTGAGATTTATATTGACGGCGAGAGACTGACTCGCCAGCGAAAAGACATCAAGCGAAAAGTCAGTGTGGTCACGCAGGAATATTCGATGCGGCAGGACATGAATATGGACGAGATCATGGAGTATCAGGGCAGATTGTACTTCATGAAGCGCAAAGAGATTCGAGAAAAGACCGAGCAGCTGTTGGCATTTGCCGGTCTGATCAGCCATCGGAAAAAGACGATCCGCAAGCTGTCCGGCGGCATGAAACGCAAGCTGATGGTCTGCCGTGCGCTGCTGACAGATCCGGAGATTCTGCTGCTGGATGAACCGACAGCAGGTATGGATGCGATTTCTCGCAGACAGATGTGGAATTTACTGCGTCAGCTCAATGAAAAGGGCTTGACGATTTTGCTCACCACACACTATATCGAAGAAGCACAGGCGTTGTGTGACCGCGTGGCATTGATGGATGGCGGCAAGCTGGAAGACTTGGACACGCCGGACAATCTGATTCATAAATTGGGAGCTTATGCGGTGGATGAAATGCATCCGGACGGCGTGCACAGCAGATATTTTGCTGCACGCGAAGAGGCGATTGCCTATCTGTCCCAGCTGACAGGAAATTGTACGCTGCGCGACACAACATTGGAAGATGTCTTTGTAGAACAAGCGGGCAAACATTTGACGAAGGGCATTTAAATCTATGGGTATTATCACGATTCTGTGGGAAAAATGGCGTGAATTCCTGCGGGACTTTTCCAAAATCACGCTGGCGGCGCTGATTGCTCCGCTCATGTATTTGATTGTTTTCGGTTGGGGCATTCGCACAACAATGAATGGCCAGCCGTATTTATATTATTTGATTCCCGGCGTTGTATCGCTGACGACAATGAACGGCAGTTTTAGCGCCATTGCGCAGAATCTAAATGTACAGCGGCTGTATGAAAAAGCATTTGACCAGGTGATTATCTCTCCGACACCGCTGTGGCAGTTTATTGTCGGTCAGGTGCTGGCGGGAGCTTTGCGCGGTTTGTATTCCGCGGGCATTATTTTGCTGCTGATTTTGCCGATTCATACCGGATTGGTGTTTAATTGGCAGTCTGTTGTGATTTTGTTTTTGAATGGCGCAGTATTCGCAGGACTCAGCATTGTCGTGTCGTTCTTGGCGAAGAATCATGCCGATGTGCCGCGATTTTCCAATTACATCATCATGCCGATGTCATATCTGTGTAATACGTTCTTTTCGACGTCAGCCATTCCGCACGGCGCACGAGAAGTCATCGCCGCGCTGCCGCTGTCGCAGACCAGCTCGATGATTCGTGCGATTGCAACGGGAGAACCGGCAGATTTTCGTGGCATTTTGATTTTGCTGGTTTATCTGCTCGTCTTTATTGTCGCAGGTCTGTATTTTGTATATAAGAAAGAAAATCTATGAGGTGCAGCATCATGAAAAAACGAATCAGACAATGGATTTTGACGATACTCACCATGCTGCTGGCATCGTCGGCCTGCTTTGCGGCAGACAGCGAGGGCACCAAGCTGCCGGAAAGTGCTGCCAATACACCGGCACAGCCTGCATGGATTGAGATGGATGACGGCGACTATGCCATTCCGGTTGCCTTAGAAGGCGGTTCCGGCAAGGCGTCTGTGACAACTCCGGCGGCGCTCAAAATCACCGATGGTACCGCAGTGCTGACGCTGGTTTGGGGCAGTGAAAATTATGATTATATGATCTCCGGCGGCGTTCGGTATGAGCGCGTCAATGAAGAGGGATATTCGACATTTGAAATTCCGGTCACGAGCTTTACCCAGCCTATGACAGTCATTGCGGATACAACAGCGATGAGTGTGCCGCATGAA
>NZ_JBNMHC010000035.1:0-11453 GCF_050872565.1 Butyricicoccus sp.
ATAGTGCTGATCGTTGAACTCGTTGAAGTCGAAGGAAGACAGCGGCTCAGCCTGCCACAGACGCAGGTTGCCGATGTGCTTGGTGCCGTAGCCGATAACCGGCAGATCGTACGGTACTGCACGAACGGTCTGATCGGCAAAGCGAACGAGGACAGCATCGGAATCCACGCGGATGCTCCACGGATCGCCGAAGCGAGTCCAGTCGTCAGCGGTCTCCTTCTGGAAGCCGTCCTGAATATACTGCTTGAACAGACCATATTTATAACGAATGCCGTAGCCGTCGAGCGGAAGATCCAGCGTTGCTGCGGAATCCAAGAAGCACGCAGCCAGACGACCCAGACCGCCGTTGCCCAGAGAAGCATCTTCTACTTCTTCCATGTCGGACAGCTTGAGGCCGCGCTCGTTAAACAGCTTTTCTACTTCATCGTAAATACCAAGGCAAAGCAGATTGTTATAGATTGCACGGCCAATCAGGAATTCAGCAGACATATAGTAAGCATGTCTGGATTCGCGGTGCAGCTTCTGGCTCTCCTTCCACGGAGTCGCAATCTGTGCCATAATCGCTTTAGAAAGAGCGTGGTGAATATCCTGTGCATTGGCTTCATGTAAGTCCTTGCAGCGGTCACTCTTCAGGTATACTTCCATCTCTTCCATCAGTTTGGTACAATTCATTGTGTCTACCACCTTTCTCTACAGTAGGCAAATGCAGACCCTGTCGCAGGGTTTCGACAGCGGCGCGGTATCTCTTCTCCGTCTTACGCGCGCCGTTTTTGCCCGCCATATGTGCCTTACGCTGAAATGATTATAGCATACCCTTTTGATATTTTCAATAAAAAAATGGTAAAAGTATGTAATTTTCTTGTTCATATGTACCTTTTGTAACAATTTCGTTGTGTTTTTTCGTATCTTTGCAAAGTTTATTTTTTGTTTTTATATCACACAAAGCAATATTTTCCAGTTTTCCGGAAGCAAAAAATAATTTCTGTCTCCCCACTTGACAATGCAGTACTTCTGTGGTACTTTTAATACAACATTTGAAAACCGTTGATCGAGACAAGTACGTTTCGTGAAGTACGCACAGAGAGCTGTAGATGGTGGGATTACAGCGGTACGGATGATGCAGAATGGACTCGTGAGGGCAGCCTGAACACAGCTTTGTAAGTAGGTGCTGACGGATTCCCGCCGTTATCGTGGAGCGCACATGTTGGTGTGCGATGAGTGGTCGATTTCTTTCCGGAACATCGGCAATATGGGTGGCACCGCAGAAGCTGATAGCTTTTGTCCCAGAGATCTAGCAGAGATGCAGGCTCGGGATGAAGGCTTTTTTTATTGTCTTTTCCCACCGCATCCATTCAGAAAGGACGATAAACCATGCTGAAACCTACTTCTTCCGAAATTCAAGCATATGCAGCGGACTATTCGATGATTCCGCTGTGCCGCGAAATTTATGCTGATGTTACCACACCAATCGCGCTTCTGCGAAAGATCGCGCAGGTATCCAATCGATACTTCCTGTTGGAAAGCGTAGAGGGCGGTGAACGCTGGGGACGCTACTCGTTCCTCGGATACGACCCACTCGTACACATTGTATGTAAAGATCACGTGGTTACCACAGAATACGCTGATGGCCGCCGCGAGAGCGTAACGACGGATCAGCCCAATGATATTCTCCGCAAGCTGATGGCGCAGTACAAGGCACCGCGCATCGAAGGCTTTCCGCCGTTTACCGGCGGTCTGGTTGGCTATTACGCATATCGCATGATTGGCTATGCCGAGCCGACACTGAATCTTCGTTCTAGCGATGTTGATGATTTCGACCTGATGCTGTTCGACAAGGTCATTGCTTACGACCATCTGTCACAAAAAATTGATGTCATCGTCAACATGCCGACCGACAACGTACTGGAAAACTACGGCACGGCACGCGCAGAGATCGAAAAAATGATTCGTCTGATCCGCGAACCGATGCAGCTTCCGGTCACCCGCAAGCACTGCAAGCCGCAGTTCACCTGCAACGTGACCAAGGAAGAATATTGTGACATCGTCAACAAGACCAAGCAATATATTGTAGACGGTGATATTTTCCAGGCAGTTCTCTCCCGCCGGTTTGAGACACCGTATACCGACAGCCTGCTGGACGCCTACCGCGTTCTGCGCACCACCAATCCTTCTCCGTACATGGTTTATCTGCACCGGGATGACATTGAGCTGATGAGCACCTCTCCGGAAACCTTGGTTCGTCTGAGAAATGGCCGTCTGGCAACCTTCCCGGTTGCCGGTTCCCGTCCGCGCGGCGCAGACAAAGAAGAAGATCTCGCACTGGAAAAAGATCTGCTGTCAGATGAAAAGGAGCTTGCCGAGCACAACATGCTCGTCGATTTGGGCAGAAACGACATCGGCAAACTGTCTCAGTTCGGCTCTGTCGAAGTGACGGACTATCAGATGATTCATCGGTACTCCCGCATCATGCACATCACATCGGTTGTCGAAGGCAATATCCTGCCGAAATTTGATGCCTTTGATGCCATCTCCACCCTGCTCCCTGCCGGAACCTTATCCGGCGCGCCGAAGATTCGCGCCTGCGAAATCATCGAAGAACTGGAGCCGTGTGCACGCGGCGTATATGGCGGCGCACTCGGTTATGTCGATTTTACCGGCAACATGGATACCTGTATCGCCATTCGCATGGCAGTGAAAAAGAACGGCAGAGTCACTGTACAGGCTGGCGGCGGCATTGTCGCTGATTCCGTACCGGAAAATGAATACATGGAATCCCAAAACAAGGCTGGCGCAGTAATCGCTGCGATTGAACGCGCTGCCGAAGTGGACGCAGACTGAGAGGTGCTTTGCAATGCTTTTACTCATTGATAATTACGACAGCTTTTCCTATAATTTATATCAGATGTGCGGCACCATCGAGCCAGATATTCGCGTATACCGCAACGACCGCATCACGCTGGAAGAAATCCGCAAGCTGAATCCCGATCACATCATTCTCTCCCCTGGTCCGGGCCGTCCGTGCGACGCCGGTATTTGTGAGGATGTCATTCGGGAATTTGCCGGAAAAATTCCGATTCTCGGTGTGTGCCTCGGCCATCAGGCGATCTGCGAAGTATACGGCGGCACAGTCACCCACGCCAAGCACTTGATGCACGGCAAACAGAGCATTGTCTCGCTGGATCACAGCTGTCCGTTGTTTGCCGGTCTGGCAGACGAAATGGCTGTTGCACGGTATCACTCCTTGATTGGCACCAACCTGCCGGATACGCTCAAGATTGTATCCACCGATTCTATCGGTGAAGTGATGGCAGTCATGGATAGAGACAAACAGGTATTTGGCTTACAGTTCCATCCGGAATCCATCCTCACCCCACAGGGCTCCGTTTTATTGAAAAACTTCCTCGCCCTCTGAAAGCATACCTATTCTAGATAAAGGAGCGTCCTCGTTATGATTAAAGAAGCGATTGAAAAAATTGTCACCCGTGAAGATCTGACTTATGATGAAGCCTATCAGGTCATGAATGAAATTATGAGCGGCGAATCGACCTCGACACAGAACGCCGCATTCCTCGCAGCGCTCTCTACGAAGAGTGCCAAGTTTGAAACCATTGATGAAATTTCCGGCTGTGCTGCCGCGATGCGTGAACACGCCATTCCGGTAGATACCGGTGATCTCAAGTGCTTGGAAATCGTCGGAACCGGCGGTGACCGTTCTAATTCGTTTAATATCTCGACTACTGCTTCGATTATCATCGCCGCAGGCGGTCAGCCGGTAGCTAAGCACGGCAATCGCGCCGCTTCTTCCAAATCCGGTGCTGCAGATTGTCTGGAAGCCCTCGGCGTCAACCTGAATCAGACACCGGAGAAATGCATCGAGGAACTGAAACAGGTTGGACTGTGCTTCTTCTTCGCCCAGAAGTACCATACCTCTATGAAATATGTCGGTGCAATCCGCAAGGAGCTTGGCTTCCGCACGATCTTTAATATTCTCGGTCCAATCACCAATCCGTGCAAGCCATGCTATCAGGTTCTCGGTGTATACGGCGAATATTTGGTTGAGCCGATGGCTCACGTACTGTCCAGCCTCGGTGTCGAGCGCGGCATGGTTGTATTCGGTCAGGATACCATGGATGAAATTTCTATCAGCGCACCGACTACCGTATGCGAATTTGCAAACGGTGAATACAAGACCTACACCATTCAGCCAGAGGACTTCGGCTTCCCGCGCGGCAGCAAGAGCGATATTGTCGGCGGTACCGGTGAAGAAAACGCACAAATCACCCGCGATATTCTGTCCGGCAAGGAACAGGGCGCAAAGCGCAACATTGTCCTGATGAATGCTGGTGCCGCACTGTATATCTCCGGCAAGGCAGATACACTGGCTGACGGCGTAAAGCTGGCAGCACAGCTGGTTGACTCCGGCAAGGCTATGCAGACGCTGGAAGCTTATATCGCTGCATCCAACAAGTAAGAGGGCTGGATCATGATATTAGATGAACTTGCTGCTTACGCACAGCAGCGTGTACGCGCTGACAAGCAGGTACACCCCTTAGAGGAACTCAAAGAGCGCTGCAAAAGTTTTCCTTCCCGCACGCCGTTTGCTTTTGAGCAGGCTCTGCGCGGAGACGGCTTATCCTTTATCTGTGAAGTCAAGAAGGCATCGCCTTCCAAAGGCATTATCGCAGAGCAGTTTCCGTATCTGGACATCGCCAAAGAATACGAGCAAGCCGGAGCAGACTGTATCTCCTGCCTAACCGAACCCAAATGGTTTCTTGGAAGCGATGCGATCTTTACCGACATTCGCGCCGCGGTACAGACACCGATGATTCGCAAGGATTTTACGGTGGATGCCTACCAAATTTATCAGGCCAAGCTGATGGGTGCTGATGCTGTTCTGTTAATCTGTGCCATTTTGGACACACAGACCATCGAACAGTATCTTGGCATCTGCGAGACACTGGGACTGACCGCTCTGGTCGAGGCACACGATGCGAAGGAAATTCAATCCGCTGTCGCCGCCGGTGCCCGCGTCATCGGCGTCAACAACCGCAATTTGAAAGACTTCTCTGTTGATTTTTCCAATGCCAGCCGTCTGCGCGATTTGATTCCGTCAGAGAGCTTATATGTGGCAGAATCCGGCGTATCCTGTTCCAAGGATGTCGCAGATTTGCGCAGCATCGGCGCAGATGCCGTGCTCATGGGCGAAGTGCTCATGCGTGCACCGGACAAAGCCGCCCTGCTCGCTGAAATGAGAAATGCAGGTCTGCATCGATGAAAGTAAAGATTTGCGGTCTCAGCCGCCCAGCAGACATTGAAGCCGTCAATCAATATCAGCCGGATTATGCCGGTTTTATCATCAACTTTCCCAAGAGCCACCGAAACTGCACCCCAGAGCAAGTACAGGTGCTGCACGCGCAATTATCGGATAGCATTCCTGCTGTTGGCGTGACCGTCAATCAGCCGCTGGAAACCGTTGCCGCTCTGTTGGAGCAAGGTGTGATTGACATCGCCCAGCTGCACGGACAAGAGGATGAATCGTATATTGACGAACTCAAATGGCGCACCGGCAAACCGGTATGGAAGGCATTTCGCATTCGTTCGGCTGATGATCTGGATGCGGCGCGTGCCAGCAGTGCCGACATGATCTTGCTCGACAACGGCTACGGCACCGGCGAAACCTTCGACTGGACACTGGTTCGAGACATCGGACGCCCATTTATCTTGGCAGGCGGTCTGTGTGAAGACAATATTGACGATGCTGCAAAGATGCAGCCGGATACAATGGATATTTCCAGCGGTGTGGAGACCAATCGCGTCAAAGATCCCGAAAAAATCCGCACCCTGATCGAGAGAATAAGGAGTATTTAACATGTCAAAAGGAAGATTCGGCATTCACGGCGGACAGTACATCCCCGAAACTCTAATGAATGCCATTCAGGAACTGGAAGAAGCATACAACTATTATAAAAATGATCCGGCATTCAATGCTGAGCTGGAAGAACTGCTCAATAACTATGTCGGTCGTCCGTCTCTGCTGTACTATGCAGACAAGATGACCAAGGATCTGGGCGGTGCAAAGATTTATCTCAAGCGAGAGGATCTCAACCATACCGGTTCTCATAAGTTGAACAACGCGCTGGCACAGTGCCTGCTCGCCAAGAAGATGGGCAAAACTCGCGTCATTGCAGAGACCGGTGCCGGTCAGCACGGCGTTGCCACGGCAACTGCTGCTGCTCTGCTCGGTCTTGAATGCGAAGTCTATATGGGTCGTCTGGACACTGAGCGTCAGGCACTCAATGTCTACCGCATGAAGCTGCTGGGCACCAAGGTGCATCCGGTAGACAGCGGCACCGCAACTCTGAAGGATGCCGTTTCTGAGACGTTCCGCGAATGGGTCAGCCGCATTGAGGACACCCATTATGTTCTCGGCTCTGTCATGGGTCCGCATCCGTTCCCGACGATCGTTCGTGATTTTCAGGCTGTGATTTCCAAGGAAATCAAGCAGCAGATTTTGGAGAAGGAAGGTCGTCTGCCGGACGCTGTCCTCGCTTGTGTCGGCGGCGGTTCCAATGCCATCGGTGCTTTCTACAACTTTATCGAAGACGAAAGTGTCCAGCTGATTGGCTGTGAAGCTGCCGGTCGCGGCATTGATACCAAAGAAACAGCCGCAACCCTGTCCACCGGTCGTTTAGGCATTTTCCATGGCATGAAGTCGTACTTCTGCCAGGACGAGTACGGTCAGATCGCACCGGTTTACTCGATTTCTGCCGGTCTGGATTATCCGGGTATTGGTCCGGAACATGCGATGCTGTTCGATTCCGGCCGTGCCAAGTATGTACCGATTACCGATGAAGAAGCCGTACAGGCTTTCGAGTATCTGTCCCGCACAGAAGGCATTATTCCGGCTATTGAGTCCGCACATGCCATTGCGTATGCGCAGAAGCTCGCGCCAACCATGTCTCCGGATCAGATTATTGTTGTCAATGTCTCCGGCCGCGGCGACAAGGACGTAGCAGCAATTGCACGTTACAGAGGGGAGGATCTTCATGACTAAGATTGCAGATGCATTTGCAGCAGGCAAGGCGTTTATTCCATTTTTAACTTGCGGTGATCCGGATTTGGAGACCACCGAAAAACTGATTTGTGCCATTGCAAAGGCTGGTGCCGATCTCATCGAGCTTGGCATCCCGTTCTCCGACCCGACTGCCGAAGGTCCGGTCATTCAGGAGGCAAACCTGCGTGCACTGTCCGCAGGCACAACCACCGACAAGATCTTCGATATGGTTCGCCGCGTGCGCAAGACGGTATCTATCCCGATGGTATTCATGACCTATGCCAATGTCATCTTTTCCTACGGTGCAGATCGGTTTCTCCAGACTGCCGCAGAAATCGGCATGAACGGCATTATTGTACCTGACGTTCCGTTCGAGGAAAAGCAGGAATTCGAGCCGCTTTGCCAGAAATATGGTCTGGATCAGATTTCCATGATTGCGCCTACCTCTCACGACCGCATCCGTGCGATTGCCGAGCAGGCAAATGGTTTCCTGTACTGTGTCTCTTCCCTCGGCGTCACGGGTACTCGCTCGTCGATTACGACAGACATCGGTGCAATGGTCAAGCTTGTCAAAGAGGTCAAGGACATTCCGTGTGCTGTCGGTTTCGGCATCTCGACACCGGAGCAGGCAGAAACGATGTGCCGTCAGGCAGACGGCGCGATTGTCGGCTCGGCTATCGTCAAGCTCATTGCGCAGTACGGCAGAGACAGCGTGCAGCCGGTTGCAGACTATGTGCGTTCTATGAAGAACGCCTGCCGCAGCGCAGAATAATCATTTATTTTATGCTTTTTTGTAACAAAACATCCTCTTTCTTCGGGAAGGGGATGTTTTCGCGTTTGTCAATGCGCATTTTGCCGGATTGCACTGTCATTTTTTGTCTACTTTGACTATCGCTTTTTTGCTTCTTTGCTTTTTTTACGAATTTCTGTTCAAAATATCTGTAATTATACGAATTTTGCATTGCAATACTGTGTATTTCTGATGTATAATAGCAGTGTTTGGATGGCCTGATTTGCGCGGCAAGAGGCGTTATGATCCGCATCATGTTCCGCCCAAAAACGTCATCCACTTATTTTCGTTATCTTTAATTACTTAAAGGAGCTGATACACTGTGCCAAAAAAACTGAAGATCACAGAGACCGTCCTTCGTGACGCCAACCAGTCTCTGTGCGCAACTCGTCTTCCGATGTCGGAATTCAAGCCGATTCTGGAGACCATGAACAAGGTTGGTTACCACTCCGTCGAGTGCTGGGGCGGTGCTACATTCGATTCCTGCCTTCGTTACCTGAACGAAGATCCGTGGGAGCGTCTGCGCACCATCCGCAAGGCTATGCCGGACACCAAGCTGCAGATGCTGCTGCGTGGCCAGAACATTCTGGGCTACAAGCACTACTCTGACGACACCGTTCGCGCTTTCGTTCGCAAGAGCGTTGAGAACGGCATCGACATCATCCGTATTTTCGACGCGCTCAACGATATGCGCAACATCGAGACCGCGGTTGACGAATGCCTGAAGGCTGGCGGCGAAGCACAGGGCACCATTTCTTACACCCAGTCCCCGGTTCACACGCTGGAGAACTACGCAAAGCTCGGCAAGCAGATTGAAGAGCTTGGCTGCCAGTCTCTGTGCATCAAGGATATGGCTGGCGTTATGAGCCCGCAGGAAGTTTACGACCTCATCACTGCTCTGAAGTCTGAGGTGAAGATTCCGATCGTTGTTCATACCCATGCTACCACCGGTCTGGGCTCTATGACCTACCTGAAGGCTGTTGAGGCTGGCGCTGACGTCATCGACTGCGCAATCTCTCCGTTCGCAGGCGGTACTTCCCAGCCGTGCACCGAAGCTATGGATCACGTACTCGTACAGATGGGTTATGAGACCGGTCTGGATCGCGCAGAGATGCGTAAGGTCAACGAGTTCTTCGAGCCGATCAAGAAGGAATACGTTAAGGAAGGCAAGATCAATCCGTTCGTTATGAACGTCAACACCAACGCCCTCCACTACAAGATTCCGGGTGGTATGCTGTCCAACCTGATTGCAAACCTGACCGATATGAAGGCTCTGGATCGTCTGGACGAGGTTCTGGCTGAGGTTCCGAATGTCCGCAAGGATATGGGTTACCCGCCGCTCGTTACTCCGCTGAGCCAGATGGTTGGTTCTCAGGCTGTTAACAACGTCCTGATGGGCCAGCGTTACAAGAACATCACCAAGGAAATCCGCGCATACATTCGCGGCGAGTACGGCAAGGCACCGGCTGAGATCAATCCGGAACTGGTAACTAAGGTTCTGGGCGAAGGCAACAAGCCGATGGAAGGCCGTTATGCAGAGACTCTGAAGCCGGAGATTCCGGAAGCTGTCAAGAAGCTGGAAGGCATCGCCGAGAGCGAAGAGGATGTTCTGTCCTATGTAGCATTCCCGCAGCAGGCTGAGAAGTTCTTCCAGTACCGCGAGGAGCACAAGGGCGTCAAGGTAACATATTCCATCAAGAAGGTTGACTAAGGAGGCAGACAATGAACATTGGTGTAGGTGAAGCCCTGCTGATCTCGCTTTGTGGCTTCGTAACCGTATTCCTCCTTCTGCTTTTCCTGATTGTCGTCATTAAAATCATCACTGCTGTTGTTGTTACCCTACAGGGTAAGGACAAGAAGTCCGCTGCTCCGGCAGCACAGACCGCAGCTCCAGCCGCTCCAGCTCCGGCAAAGGAAGAAGAAAAGCCTTCCAAGCCGTGGGATGGCAAGCTGCAGCTGATTGATGTCGATGAAGAGACCGCGGCGTGCATTATGGCCATCATCAGCGATGAGACCGACATTCCGCTGGACGAATTGCAGTTTAGACGCATTCAGGCGCTTTAATTGGAGGTACAAAACAACATGAAATATATTGTAACGCTCAACGACAAACAGTATGAAGTTGAAGTAGAAAAGGGCAAGGCTGTCGCTGCTTACATCGGCGAAGCTCCGGCACCGGCTCCGGTTGCTGCTGCTCCGGCTCCGGCCGCTGCACCGGCTGCTGCTCCAGCTCCGGCTGCTGCCCCGGCCGCTCCGGCAGGTGCAGGTGACCCGATCACTTCCCCGATGCCGGGCACCATCCTCGACGTTCGCTGCCAGCAGGGTCAGACCGTAAAGAACGGCGACATCCTGTTCATTCTGGAAGCAATGAAGATGGAAAACGAGATTTTTGCCAGCAAGGATGGTACGGTATCTTCCGTATGCGTATCCAAGGGCGCGTCGGTTGACACCGGCAGTGTTCTGTGCACCATCTCTTAACGGAGGTCGCAGACAATGGAATTTTCTTTCACTACCGTTCTCGGTAAGATTCTCGGGGAATCGGGTTTCGCGGGTTTTGCCAATGACCCAAGAAATCTTATCATGATTCTCATTGCGTTTGTCCTGCTGTACATGGGCATCGCAAAGAAGTTTGAGCCGCTTCTTCTCGTTCCGATCGCATTTGGTATGCTGCTGGCAAACCTGCCGAACGCAAACATCATGCAGGACGGCGGACTGCTCAACTACTTCTATTATGGCGTTAAATTCGATATTTATCCGCCGCTGATCTTTATGGGCGTCGGTGCAATGACAGACTTCGGTCCGCTGATTGCTCGTCCGTCCTCGCTGCTGCTCGGCGCTGCCGCTCAGTTTGGTATCTTTTCCGCCTTCCTCGGCGCTCTGCTGATCTTCCATTTCCCGGTCAACGTTGCTGCTGCTATCGGTATCATCGGTGGTGCAGACGGCCCGACCGCTATCATGGTAACTTCTCAGCTGGCTCCGGAGTACCTGTCCGCTATCGCTATCGCGGCGTACTCGTACATGGCGTTGATTCCAATGATTCAGCCGCCGATTATGAAGCTGTTTACTCGCAAGGAAGATCGTAAGATTAAGATGACGCAGCTGCGCGAAGTTTCCAAGGCTGAAAAGATCATCTTCCCGATCGCTGTTGCTACCATCGTTATCCTGCTTCTGCCGGACACCGCTCCGCTGATTGGTATGCTGATGCTGGGCAACCTGTTCCGCGAGTCCGGCGTATGCGACCGTCTGTCTGATACCGTTCAGAATGCTCTGATGAACTCCATCACCATCCTGCTTGGCACTTCTGTCGGCGCAACCGCTGCTGCAAGCACCTTCCTGACCAAGCAGACTATTTTTATCATCATTCTGGGTCTGGTTGCATTCATGCTCTCCACCTTCGGTGGCGTCATCTTTGGCGACATCATGTGCTGGGTTACCAAGGGCAAGATCAACCCGCTGATCGGTTCCGCTGGTGTATCCGCTGTTCCGATGGCTGCTCGTGTCGCTCAGATTGAGGGTCAGAAGGAAAACCCGTCCAACTTCCTGCTCATGCACGCTATGGGCCCGAACGTTGCCGGTGTTATTGGCTCCGCTGCTGCTGCTGGCTTCTTC
>NZ_JBNMHC010000036.1:0-11292 GCF_050872565.1 Butyricicoccus sp.
GGCCCTGTAGATTTATCTCAGCTGCTGCAAAAAACAACTGCAGAAGTCAACAGCGGACACAGCCGTTGGAGCAGCATCAAAAAGAGTCATGAAGGCGCTTTGCTTGGCGGCTCCGAAGAGACCTTGCCAAAACGAGCGTATGAAGCAAGTCCTATTCATTATATTAACCGTGCCATGTGTCCCATCGCCATTTTTCATGGAGATCAAGACCCGATTGTCCCGTTGAAAATCAGTGAGGATTTTTATGACGCGATTGTATCCGCAGGCATGGAAAATCGGGCAGAATTTTACGAAGTCACCGGTGCCGGGCACGGCACACGGGAATTTTTCCAAGACAGCACCAAACAACTGATTGCAGACTTTTTCACCCGACAATTATAAGACAGCGATAAACAACAAAGAGGGCCTTCCCACTTGGGAAAGCCCTCTATTTGTATGCAATTACTTGTTCTTATTGCGGTTGCGATTGTAGTTAATCAGACAGCCAGCCTTGACGATCTTCTTTTCGTCTTCGGTCATATCAGCAATGTACAACGAGATTTCCTTTACGGTATCACCCAGTACATATGCCTTGATGTCGTTCATATCGCCATCCAGAGCAGCCTTTGCATTCGGAATATAGATGTAGTCGCCAATCTCAAAGTTCGGCTCTTCCTTCATCTGGAACGGAAGCATACCCCAGTTCATGACATTGGAACGGTAGCGCTTGGTTGCGTATTCGCGGCAGATGTTTGCCAGACCACCGATGACACGCTGGCAGGAAGCCGCCTGCTCACGAGCAGAACCATCACCCGGCTTGACGCAGTAAATCATGCTGCCGATCTCGGTCTCTGCCGGTACCATAGACGGATCAATCTCCTGAATCTGTGCATAAACCTTAGCCAGCTCCGGCTCCAATTCTACTGGATCCTTGCCTGCTACGCGTGCCTTCTCCAGCTTGTCAACAGCCTTCGATCTGCCAACATATTCCGGATCACGGCGAGACAGAGTAAATTCTGCCAGACCCAGCGGGTTGGAACGATACGAAGAAGTCTCGCCGGACGGAATTAATTCATCCGTCGTGGTTACATCGTCCATAATCTTGGTGCAGACCTTGAGCAGAATGTTGTCTGCCAGCGGGCTCATTTCCGGCCAATCCTTGATGTTCGGGCCGTATACCAACTCTGCGCCGTCAACCGGTGCATTGTAGCCCTGGTAAACACGAGCGCGGTAAGAAGAATCATCATATTCATATTCCGGCACGACATAATCGTCTGCAAAATCAGTTGCCGGTGTCAGAACACCGCCATTTGCTGCGGAAGCTGCGATAGAACGTGCGTCCATCAGTGCAACTGCGGACAGCTGACCATTGCCCGGCTTAGAGCCTTCGCGGTTCGGGAAGTTTCTGGTGGTATGGCGGATGCTCAGCGCGTTGTTTGCCGGCGTGTCGCCTGCGCCAAAGCACGGACCACAGAATGCCGTCTTGATGACTGCGCCAGCTGTCAGCAGCTCCGTAAAGGCACCCTTCTTAACCAGATCCATATAAACCGGAATCGAAGACGGATAAACAGACAGCGTAAATTCATCCTGACCCAGATGTGCATTGCGCAGAATATGTGCCGCTTCCATGATATTAGAATAGGTACCGCCTGCACAGCCAGCGATGATGCCCTGCTGTACGTGCAGCTTACCATCAATGATTTTATCGGTCAGACTGAAGCCAAGCTGTGGGTTGTCTGCAATCAGATGCTCTGTCTTTTCTACTTCGCGCAGAATATCGCCGAGGTTTGCGTTCAGTTCGTCAATCTCATAGGTATGCGACGGATGGAACGGCAGAGCAATCATCGGCTTGACAGTGCTCAGATCTACATAGACCATGCCATCGTAATACGCAACATCTGCCGGATTCAATTCCTTATATGCATCCGGTCTGCCGTGCATGGTTAGGAACTGCTTGGTGTCCTCATCTGTGCGCCAGATCGAGGAAAGACATGTGGTCTCTGTCGTCATAACATCAACGCCGTTTCGATAATCTGTGCGCATCGAAGCAACGCCAGGGCCTACGAATTCCATGACCTTATTCTTAACATAGCCATTCTTAAATACGGCACCGATAATTGCCAGTGCAATATCCTGCGGACCGACACCCGGCTGCGGCTTGCCATCCAAATAAATCGCAACAACACCCGGATAGGCAATGTCATACGTATCGCACAGCAGCTGCTTTACCAGCTCGCCGCCGCCTTCGCCGACTGCCATGGTGCCCAATGCACCGTAGCGCGTATGGGAGTCAGAGCCAAGAATCATGCGGCCACAGCCTGCCATGGTCTCACGCATATACTGATGAATGACTGCCATGTGCGGCGGAACATAGATGCCGCCGTACTTCTTTGCAGCGGACAGACCAAAGACATGGTCATCTTCATTGATGGTGCCGCCGACAGCACACAGGGAGTTGTGACAGTTGGTCAGCACATACGGAAGCGGAAAACGTTCCATGCCGGAAGCCTTCGCTGTCTGCACGATGCCGACAAAGGTAATGTCATGGGATGTCATGGCATCGAACTTGATGCGCAGCTTGTCCATGTTATCCGATACATTGTGGGCCGAAAGAATGGAATACGCAATCGTGCCCTTCTTTGCTTCTGCCTTGTTTGCTGCCTGACCGGTCAGTTCTTGTACTTTAGCAGCATCTTTTTCTTCGACAATCTGCTTGCCGCCGACCAGATATACGCCGCCGTCATATAATTTGACCATTTTTGTAGCTCCTTTCGCTGCCTGTTTCTTCCCGCGCCAGCGCTTGTGCGCAGGAAGTCTTTTGATGCATTCCGCTGCCATCCTGCCTCTATGATAAAAAAAGCATGTTTTGAATGTTCGCAGCTTCTCTCATGCATATCATTATAATCTATTCTGCTGCATTGTTCAATCATTCTCTTGCGGAATTCTATCGGGAAAACGAAAAAAAATGGTGCGATTTTGCCGAAAAATCGCACCATTTTCACCAATCAGGCTATTACAGACATCAAAGCTTGCTCTGTGCCTTGCTCAAAAACTTTTCGTTTGTAATGATGAATCGCTCATGAATTCCTTCACCAATGCAGCCGCCCTTGTCAAAAGCCTTCACTTCAAACACCAGCCGCTTGCGATCCACCTCAATCAGTTTGGTCTCACAGATCACTTCCATGCCGACCGGAGAAGCCGCCAAATGCTTGACATTCATCAGCGTTCCCACGGTGCCCTGTCCCTCTTCCAGCTCACCGGCAACGCTGGTATATGCCGTGTTTTCCATTAGGGCAATCATGCTCGGCGTTGCATATACCGGCAGTTCGCCGCTGCCCATTGCCTTTGCCGTCATTGCCTCTGTAACCGTAATGGTCTGCTTGCCGCAAATTCCTACTTCCATATAATGTACCTTCGCTTTCTATCTCTAGTTAGGTGAGAACAATTTCTTGTTTCAGTATACCGCATGTCTAAACCAGATGCAACCAAAAAATCCTTCCCACATGCAGCGAGAAGGATTTTTTATCACTCAGTTTAATGCTGCCAGTCCGATTTCGCGGGTGCGGATACGCACGGCGTTGTCTAGATCATAGCTAAAGATCTTGCCGTCACCGATTTCACCGGTATATGCCGCATTGCAAATGGCATCAATCGTAATGCGCGCCCACTCTTCGTCCGAAACGACAATTTCAAATTTAATTTTTGGAATCAGATTGACCTGTACGGCATGGCCGCGCACATTTTTTGTGCCGCCCTTCTGTGCGCCGCAGCCCATGACCTGATATAAGGTAATGCCATGAACATTAATCATTGCCAAGGCGTCCTTGACATCTTCCAGCTTTTCCGGCCGGACAATGGCTTCAATCTTAATCATATAACAGTTCCCTCCCAAACAATCAATCCAAACCGGTAAAGGTCGGATATGCGCGCTCGCCATGCATGGCCTCGTCCATGCCAATGCGCTCGGCATGTTCATCTACGCGCAGCGGAACAATCAGCTTGACAATGCCTGCACAAATCAATGTGCCGACGATGGCAATCGCAATCGTGATTACAATACTGAGAATCTGTGCGACAAACAGATGATAGTCGCCAAAAATCAGACCATCCCACTGTGCCGTCGGATTGATCGAGCTTTTTGCAAACAGACCCGTCGCAATACCGCCCCAAATACCGCCGACGCCGTGGCAGCCAAAGGCATCCAACGCGTCATCATATCCGAATTTTGCCTTGATGACTGAAACGGCAAAGTAGCAGATCGGGCTGACCAGACCGCCAATAATAAATGCAGCCCACAGCGGAACAAAGCCCGCACCCGGCGTGATGGCAACAAGTCCCAGCACGCCGCCCGTGCACGCGCCGACCAGCGACGGCTTGCCATCGCGAATCATATCAATAAGCATCCATGTCAGCATAGCCATGGCCGCAGAGGTATTCGTGGTCAGGAAGGCATGAGCTGCCAGACCATTGGCCTCCAGTGCACTGCCGGCATTGAAACCAAACCAGCCGAACCACAGCAGCGATGCGCCGAGAACAACAAACGGAATGTTGTGCGGCAGGAAATTACCCTGCTCGCTACCCAATCGCTTGCCGAGAATCAAAGACAATACCAAGCCGGAAACACCGGAGCTGATATGTACGACATTGCCGCCAGCGAAATCAACCGAGCCGATTGCCGCCAAGAAGCCGCCTTCGCCCCATACCATATGTGCCAGCGGATAATACACAACCAGCGACCACAGAATAATAAACAGAAACAGTGCTTTGAAATTCATGCGTCCAACAACGGAACCCGTGAGCAAAGCCGGTGTAATGATGGCAAACATCATCTGAAAGGCAACAAATACCAATCCCGGTATCTGGTCGGAATACGCGCCCGGCTCCCAGCCGACACCTTGTAAAAAGGCGTTTTGGAAGGTTCCGATAATGCCTCCTACATTTCCTCCAAATGCCAGAGAATAGCCGATTGCCACCCAGAGAACCGATGCAAGACCCATAATAAAGATCGAGGACATCATCGTGTTGACGACATTTTTTCTGCGGCACAAACCACCGTAAAAGAATGCCAAACCCGGTGTCATGAAAAAGACATATGACGAACAAATCATCATAAATCCCGTGCTGCCAGTGTCTATCATTTGTTTTCACTCCTATCATACTACATTTTGTGAACCACGTAAATAAAAAATAGGCGCCAGTGACCTTTTTGGATCACTGACGCCTTCGTCTTGTTTAGAATACCATGCCTTGTAAGAAATTGCAAGTATTATTTTTCAATTATTCATTTTTTATCAAACACCCCTCTGTCAGACTTACACAATAATTCACAGAATCATGTCCAAAATCTCCGGATAGATGTGCTGTTTTGTCCATTTACATTCCTATCATCTCGTCTTATAATGAAGACAAATCAATCCAAAGGAGTGTGTCACATGATCGAACGTGAAGATCTCACCTGCTGGATTCATCATTCTATGGCAATTACAGGCGGATATTTGGGCGTATACGCCCTGTTGTGCCGCAACGATTTCTTCGGCAATGCCCTGACATCCAACATGATTTATATTGTCACCAGCTTGTTTGGACAAAACTTTTTTGATGTTCTGATTCGAGTGGTCGGTGTTCTGCTCTATGTCGCAGGATCGGCATCCACGATTATTTTATCCAAGAAATACCATAAGAAGCTGTATCCGTATTCGCTGGCCGTCACGGCGCTCGCAGTCATCATTCTTGGTTTTCTGCCGGAGCATATGAATGCAATTGTTGGTTTATACCCTATCTTTTTCGCCATGTCATTCCTGTGGAACTCGTTCCCCGGTGCTTACGGCTACAATGCTTCCTGCATCTTTTCCACGAATAACTGTCGGCAGATTGCCAACGCTCTGACGGAATACTCGATTACCCACGAGAAGAAGCTGCTCAAAAAGGCTTGGTTCTTCGGCGGCACGGTCTTGTGCTTTCATCTTGGTGTTGCCTTCTCTTGGCTGACTCATTCTCTTATTGGCATCCGAAGCGTTTGGCTGTGCGCCATTCCCCTCGCTATTTCTACTGTCTTGATTTACTGGGAAGCACAGGTAGAAAAAGCGTCTTCTCTCTCCACGTGTAAAAAAATGCCTGCCGCTGTACGCGTACAGGCTGCTGAAAAGAATTGACCGAAACGCTCTATTTTCCGGTCTTCGTCTAAATCAAAGGCACTGTCGAACTGGTACGCGTTATCCGGAACGGCAGTGTCTGTTTTTTCACATGATTTCCCCTAGTCATCTCAAGGAGGCAACATCCTATGGCTATCACACTGAAAATATTGTCTGAAAAGACTGGCTTTTCTTCTACTACCATTTCTCGTGTTCTCAACAATGATCCATCTATGACGGTCAGCGAGGACACCCGGCGCATTATTTTTGACACAGCACATCGGCTCGGTTATGCCGGTGGTTCCGGCCGCCGTTCGCAGCGCATTTTGGCAGATACCATGTTTATTGGCATTGCAGAAATGCTCTCTCCCGCGGAACAAATGGCGGATCCATACTTTTTATATCTCAAAAATTTCGTGGAACAAACCTGTTACGAACGAAAATTGCAGACCGTTACCCTGCGCACGGTTGGAGAAGATTATTGTGCTCTATCCGCTTCGGATATTGACGGCATTATCGCTATCGGCTATTTCACCGACAAGCAAATAAACTCTCTGCGTGCTATCAGCGGAAACATCACATTTTTGGATTCCTCTCCCAATGAATTATTATACGACTCCGTGGTATTAAATTTTGAACTTGGCATCAAACAGGCATTGGATTATCTGCGCTCTCTCGGCCATACACGTATCGGATATATCGGTCCCAAACGATTATCGGATGAGACCCAGCGCATTGTCTTAGAGCCGCGTCGCCGCTACTATGAGCACTATATGCGAGAAGCCGGATTATTCGAGCAAAATCTCATTTTTGAAACCCCCATGCGCAATCAAGTCGCTGTTGAACACGAATTGCAGCTGCGTCTCTCCGCTATGGACAGCGATAAACGCCCATCCGCTCTTGTTACCGTCAATGAAGAAACCGCCATCGGTGCCATTCGCGCTCTGCGTCAGTTGCAGCTCAAAATTCCAGAGGATGTCAGCATCGTCAGCTTCAATGACACCGTGATGTCTTCTGTCGTCGAACCGGCACTGACCAGTATCAGTCCTCATCTTGACTACATGGCAGCCACCGCCGTACAGCTCGTACACCAACGCGCTTCTACGCCAGCGCACCAGCCGGAGCGGCATTTCCCTCAAAAAATTGTTATCCCGCCAGCACTCGTGGTGAGAAACAGTACCGCACCATATATCGAAGCATAAAAAAATCCCGTCTTTATCCTGATACCTCCGGATAAAGGCGGGATTTTTCTCAGCATTTTTACCGACGAAATCTGTCACCTTTCAGGTAAAACAGTAAAATAATCTAGTAAAATTTACTAAAATTATGCAATCTGATGCAAAAATATGGAATTTATTTTGCTGCCAGTTAACAAATTCACTGTTTTTTGTTACAAATTATACTTTTCAAGCACTGCTTTCTCCTCTATAATTAGTGTCACAAACGAAAGAGAATGTGCACAAAAACTCTGATATTTCGTATCAAAAGTTCAAAAATTGGAGGTATGAATCATGGCAAATCCATCTGCTACCGGCAGACTTCCAGCAAGACAAAAATACTGTTTCGGTATTGGTGCCATCGGCAAGGATGCAATCTGTAACCTCGTCGGCGCTTTCCTGATGCTGTATTTTACCGACACGCTGGGTCTGAATCCGGCATTCGTCGGTGTCTTGTTCGCAGTCGCTCGTATCTGGGATGCAATCAATGACCCGATGATGGGTATGATCTGCGACAATACACGCACTCGCTTCGGCAAGTTCCGTATCTGGTTAATTATCGGTACGCTTATCAACTCTGTATTCTTTATTCTGCTATTTACAACACTGGGAATCGAAAAGGGTTCCACAACCATGTACATTTACGTATCCGTAATGTACGTCCTGTACGGCATGACCTACACCATCATGGACGTTCCGTATTGGTCTTGGCTGCCGAATCTGTCTTCTAATCCGGCAGAGCGCGAAAGCATTTCCGTTATCCCGCGTATTTTCGCATCGCTGGGCGGTTTCATTGTATGCACCTTCGGTCTGCGTGCAATCAACTTCTTCAACAACAAGTTCGGTGACAACACTGTCATGCAGAAGCAGGCAGACGGTTCGTTCATGAACATTTCTGAGACTGGCTTCACTGCTGTTGCTGTTTGCATTGTTGTCATCTTTATTGTATGCATCGGCATCACCGTATTCAATGTAAAGGAAAAGCCAACCACCGGCGCAACGGCTACCAAGACGAGCCTGAAGGAAGCATTTGGCATCATCATTAAGAACGACCAGTTGGTTGCGTTCATTGGTCTGCTGCTGACTTTCAATCTGGCAACCCAGCTGCTCAAGGCATTTTCTGTCTACTACTTTAAGGAAGTTTGCCTGGCTGCTGACCTGTACTCGGTATTCGGCTTCACCATCATCTTCGAGATGATCGGTCTGTTCTTGTTCCCTGTCATCGCCCGCAAGATTTCCCGCGAGAAGGTTTATCTGCTTGCTTGCGGTCTGCCGGTTCTCTCTATGGTAGCACTGGCAATCTGCGGATATGTTTGCCCGACCAGCTATGCAGCTGTTATCGCTTGCTGTGCTTTCCTGTTCTTTGGTTCCGGCCTGTCTCTGGGCACGACAACCTGCTGCATCGCCGATGTTATCGACTACGGTGAGCTGAAGTTTGGCAAGCGCAACGAGTCTGTCACCTGCTCTGCACAGACCTTCCTGATGAAGGCTGCACAGGCAGTAACCGGTCTGCTGTCCGGTGTTGGCCTGTCCGTCATCGGCTACAACGCTGCGAATGCCGGCCATCAGGCTGCTGGCACCATCCTTGGCATCCGTGTCCTGACTTTTGTCATTCCGGTTGTTCTGTGCATCATCAGCTTCCTGATTTTCAAGTATGTATACAAGCTCAAGGGCAAGAAGCTGTCTGAGCTGACCGAAGAGGTCAATGCTCTGCATGAATCTCAGTCTGCATCTGTTTCTGATTGATTTCCCTATTTTCCTATTTTCTATTCTTGTGAGGGAAGGGTTCCTGCCCTTCCCTCCCTCATAATCCTCCCCATAAAACGGTAAAGAGAGGTAAATTCATGAATATTTTATATCATGCGTCCAGCAAAACATTTCATTTAACCAATAACAGCATTAGCTATTTGATTAAAATTCTTCCAAATAACCAGTTGGGACAATTATATTTTGGCAAAGCCATTCGCGACAGAGAAAATTTCGATCATTTATTGGAGATGAATCATCGTCCGATGAGTGCCTATGTATTTGAAGGCAATCTTCGCTTTTCTCTCGATCACATCAAGCAGGAATATCCGTCTTACGGAACCACAGATTTCCGACATCCGGCACTGGAAATCGTGCAGCCAAACGGCAGCCGCATCACCAATTTTTCCTATGTTTCCCACACCATTACCGCAGGTAAGCCAGCCCTTGACGCTCTTCCTGCCACTTACACAGAAAATGACAGCGAGGCACAGACCATTACTTTTCTCCTGCGGGATGAAGTCATTGGTACAGAGCTGGAGCTGAATTATACAATTTTTGCTAATTATCCGGTTATCGCTCGAAGCGCGCGTTTTGTCAATCGCGGCACGTCGGATCTGCACTTGACCAACGCTATGAGCCTGAATCTCGATTTACCGGACAGCAATTACGAATTTATGCATTTTTCCGGTGCTTGGTCTCGCGAACGCCATCAGAAAATCCGGCGTTTGGAGCAGGGCATCCAAAGCGTAGAATCCACGCGCGGCACATCTTCTCACAATCACAACCCATTTGTTGTCTTGAAGCGTCCGGAAACAACAGAATTTTCCGGCGAAGCAATTGGATTCAGTCTCGTATACTCTGGAAACTTCTTAGCGCAGGTTGAAGTAGATACTTGGAATACCACTCGCGTGACAATGGGTATCAACCCCTTCCAGTTTGATTGGAAGCTCGCACCAAACGAATCTTTCCAGACACCGGAAGCCGTTATGGTATATTCCGCAGATGGTCTCAACAGCATGAGTCAAACCTTCCACAAGCTATATCAAAAGCGTTTGGCACGTGGATACTGGCGAGATCGTCCGCGTCCGATTCTCATCAACAACTGGGAAGCTACGTATTTTGATTTTACCGAAGATAAATTGGTTTCCATTGCACAGGCAGCGAAAAATGACGGCGTAGAGCTGTTTGTTCTGGATGACGGATGGTTCGGCGCCCGCTGCAACGATCACGCCGGTCTGGGAGACTGGGTGGCCAATCCAGAGCGTTTGGCACGCGGCATCACAGGTCTCGCCGAGCGAATTGATGCCCTCGGCATGAAATTTGGTCTGTGGTTTGAACCGGAAATGGTCAATGAAGATTCGGATTTGTTCCGCGCCCATCCTGACTGGCGTATCTGCACGCCGAACCGCCGTGCTTCTCACGGACGAAATCAGTTTGTCTTAGATTTTACGCGTCAGGAAGTCATTGATGCCATTTACGAAATGATGGCGAAAATTTTGCGTGAAGCAAAGGTCTCGTATATCAAGTGGGATATGAACCGCTGTATCACCGAAGCTTTTTCTGCTAAGCTGCCTGCTGATCGACAGGGCGAGCTGTTTCATCGGTATATCCTCGGCGTATATCAGCTGTATGAGCGTTTGACTTCAGATTTCCCGCATGTATTGTTTGAGTCTTGCGCATCTGGCGGCGGACGTTTTGATCCAGGTCTACTGTACTATGCACCGCAGGGCTGGGCAAGCGATGACTCCGATGCCATCGAACGTCTGAAAATCCAATACGGCACATCTATGTGCTATCCAATCAGCAGCATTGGTTCTCACGTTTCGGTCGTTCCTAATCATCAGGTATTCCGCGTAACACCGTTGGAAACACGCGCCAATGTTGCACACTTCGGCACCTTTGGTTATGAGCTGGATCTCAACAAGCTGACCGCTGAAGAACGCGAATTGGTTCGCAAACAAATTCAGTTTATGAAGCAATACCGTGAAGTGATTCAGTTCGGTACGTTCTATCGCCTTATCAGTCCATTTGACAACAACAACTTCACAGCTTGGATGGTTGTCAGTGATGACAAGCGCACAGCACTGGTCGGATACTATAAAATCCTCAATGAGGTCAACGGACCATATCATCGTGTCAAGCTGCACGGCTTACAGCCGGATCTGTTATATTGTGTGGATGATTCCGCAACGCATTACGGAGATGAATTGATGGAA
>NZ_JBNMHC010000037.1:0-11290 GCF_050872565.1 Butyricicoccus sp.
CCGAAAGCAGCGCCGGTCTTTGCGGTCTCGATAGCAACCTCAGCGATCTTCTGAGCAGCAGTCAGAGTAACCTCACCGGTCTTCTTGTCAACGGTGTCCTCATAGGAGATGTTGATGGCGCAGTCGCCCATAGCGTACATCTCTTCGCCGCCATCCTTAGCCGGACGGCTCAGAATAAAGCAGGAGCTTACGAGATGTGCACCCGGCTTGGTCTTAACCAGCTGCAGAGCCGGACGAACGGTGTCAGCGGTGGAGTAGGTAGCGCCGCCCAGCAGAGCGTCAGCCTTGCCCATCTTAACCAGCATGGTGCCGAAGTAGTTGCCCTTTGCCAGGTTTGCCTTGACGGTATCCATGTCCATCTTGCCCTTGCGCAGCTCAAACATCTTCTGAGCCATCTCATCGAACTCAGCGTAGTTTGCCGGATCAATGATGGTAGCCTTCTCAATGTCAAAACCGCCCTGTGCAGCAGCAGCCTTTACTTCGTCCACGCCGCCGATCAGGATAACGTCCATCAGGTCATCCTTGAGCAGACGAGCCGTAGCTTCCAGAATACGAGCATCCGGACCCTCTGTGAAAACGATAGTTCTGCGCTCTGCCTTCAGAGCAGCAATCAGATTCTCAAACATTGGTTTTCCCTCCAAAAATGAATTTACACATTCTTTTCCGCGGAGAGGACACGCCTCTCGTTGGTTGATATAACCATTATACAACTTTTTGTTTGATATGTTCAAGGGATATTGGCAATTTTATGGGGAAACGCACAAAAAATCCGAAGAATTATGGGAGAACGCGAAGAAGACCGGTTATCCCATCAGAAATGCCAGATAACAAGCGATGATACCCAACGGGCAAATGACTTGTGTCGCTTTGTTGCGGAACTTCATCATGATCCACATGAGCGGCAGAGCGGCTGCACCGCACAGCATCAGAACGACCGTCTGCGGATCGCTGAAATCATAGACAGAGCCGCGATACAGAATATCGACCACTGCCATGATAATAAAGTTGAAGATATTGCTGCCGACAATGTTGCCGAACGCGATGTCCACATTCTTCATGCGCAGCAGCGCAACGGTAGAAGACGCCTCCGGCAGGCTGGTGGCGATGCCGAGGAACAGCGCACCTGCCATGCCCTGACCCAAATGCAGGCGGATAGAGATGGCATCGGTAATATAGGTGATGGCAATGCTGAGCACGACAATGCCGATGCTGACGAGAACAAAGCGCACAGCAATCTGCGGTACGGTGAGCGGGCTGGTGTCCTCTTCGTCAGAATCCTCGCTGTCCTCCGCGGACATGTAGCGAATGCTCAGAATATACATGACAACGATGATGACAGAGGACAGGCTAATGCTCAGGAACTGAATGCGCAGAATGCCCAGCCAGTTGAGAATCATGACGAGATAACAGACAAAAACAAAGACCGTGACCACGCGATGGCTGGCAGACAGCTTGCCTTCACGGAACGTGCGCGCGAAGATGAGCAGGAAAAACGACAGCATGGCCATGTTAAACAAATCACTGCCCAAGATATTACCCAGACAGAGCCCCGGCTGATGAATCAAAACTGTAGACGAGATACTGGTGAACAATTCCGGCAGACTGGTGACGGCAGACAGCATAATGCCGCCGATAAAAGCACCGGACAGGCTGGTTTTCTTGTCGAGCAGATCCACATAGTCGGATGCCTTGACGGAAAACAGCACGACACCGGCGGCAACGAGCAGGTACAACAAATAAATCATAGATTTCTTCCTCCAAACAGCATGTCCTCCGCAGAGAGAATAAAAAAAGACCCATAGACGATGATAGAGTAGGATTCCCTACTGTACCTTCGTCTATGAGTCTCATTTTTTAAGAAAATACCAGTCGATGGAAGCATCGACGCGATTGTTGATATTTTCACGGCATGTGCCGCAAACTACTCCCTCACCGAGGTTTCTATTGTGTGAGTACACTATAGCATGGCGCGGTGCAGCGTGTCAAGATTCCGTTTGCTTGTTACAAAAACAGCTCCAGCACGAAGACCACAGCGCAGGCGACGACAGCGACTTGCAGCAGGCTGCCGCCGAACCAAGCCAGCGCAATGCCTGCGACGAGGGCGGCGAGACCTGCCCACATGCTGTCGGTTGCCTGCACGATAGCCGGGAAGGTCATGACAGCGAGCGTCACATACGGCACATAGAACAAAAACGAACGGATCGTCTGATTTTTGATTTCTTTCCGAATCAGTGTCAGCGGAAGAACGCGAATCAAATAGGTGACACCTGCCATGACGGCGATGTAAATCCAAGTATTATTGGGCATGTTCTTCCTCCTTTACCGGAAACAGAACCGCCGCAATGCCTGCAATGACAACGGTCAGAATAATGGTGCGCATACCGGAAGAAATATGCGATACGACCGGCAGCACGGACAGGACAAGACTTGCTGCCATCGAGATGGCAACGAGACCGGCAATCACCTTGTTTTTGCGTCCGGGCGGGATGATAATCGCCAAAAACATGCCGTACAGACCGACACCCAACGCGCTGACCACGTGATGCGGCAGGATATTGCCGACCGCAATGCCGACCGCCGTGCCAATCGTCCAAGCGGGAATGGAAATTGCCATCATACCGTAATTATACCAAGGATTGAGCTTGTCCGGCACAATGCTGGCTACGCCGAAAATCTCATCGGTAATGCCCCAGCCGATGAGCAGACGGTGAATGAGCGGCAGATCCGGTGCGAGCTTCTGGCTCAGCGAACAGGACATGAGCAGATACCGCGCATTGATGACGAGCATCATAATCGCCATTTCTATGTATCCGGCTCCAGCCTGAATGACATTGAAGCCGGCATATTCGCCTGCAGATGCAACCGTTGTCACACTGGCTGCTGCGCCCTGCCACGCCGTCAATCCGGCGTTTCGCGCCGCGATGCCCAGCGTAAATGATACCGCGAGATACCCCAGCGCAATCGGTACGCCGTTTTGAATGCCGCGCCGGAACCATGCGGCATTGTCGAGTTTCATACAATCTTCCTCCACATCTTAAAAAACATCTACCGCTTATTGTAACGCGTGGAGCGGGTTCCGTCAATTGCAGAAATCGTTTTCTATAAAACTATTCGTATAATTTAAAATAAATTATACGAATTATTGGGCATCCAGCGTGGTGATTTGCGTGTCGGTGTAATAATGTGTCAAAATCTCCTGATAGCTCTTTCCGTCCTCTGCCATTTTCCGTGCGCCGTATTGACTCATGCCGACGCCGTGCCCGTATCCCTGCGTGTGGAAGGTAAGAGAGGTGTCTGTAGTTTTGATGGTGAAGTGGGTGGAATTCAGCCCGAACAGCGCGCGGACTTCGGTTCCCTTCAGCTCTTGTCCGCCGATTTTGCAGGTGCGCACGCCGCCCGCTTCCGAGGTGTCGATGTCGGTAAACCATGTTTTGGGCAGACCGGTCAAATTGATGTCAGGATATTTGGCCAGCATAATCTGCCGGAATTCTTCGGCGCCCAGCGTCACAGAGGCATCGTACTTGGGACAATCGGCGTCGCCGGTGCTGTCCACGGTTGTGAGATAGGGAATGTCTGTGCCCCAGACGCTGACGGCAGCTTCGGTCTGCTGCGCCGCGGCGGAGTGAAAGACGGCGGCAATCGGTGAGCCGTTGTACGTCACGACCTGTCCGCTTGTCTCACGCACCGCAGTGCGGATCTTTTCTGTCCAAGCGTCGGCGTTGCTGCCCCATTGCTGTTTGGCTTCGGTATCCAGATCGGTAAACGCGGCACAGTGCGTGTAATCCGCACAAACAGCCGCATCGGGATGCTGCGTGTCCGTGCCCAGAGACTGTTTGTAGACGGCAAACGTCCGTGCGGCGACAGCCTGCGCTTTGAGTGCCTCTTCCGGAAACGAAGCGGGCATTTCCGCCGCCAAGGCACCGGCGGTGTAGTCCTCCAAAGACATCTCATGCACATCGCCGTCAATGAGAACGGTGATGGTTCTGCCGGGTGTGCCGTCATTTTCTGTTCCAGATGCTGGATGCTCTTCATTTTCTGCATTCTCCGCGTCCGAATTCTGCACGTCAAAATTATTTTCAACATTGTTTACAATATGGACATTTTCTGTAGTTTCTGACATATTTTTGTAGTATTTTACCCCGATAGGCAGAACGAATGCCAGAAAAATGATGAAAAACACCCGAAAAAGTACACGTTTCATAATCCATTCCTTCTCTTTGACAGGTACGTGCTGGTTTGACATATTTGCAGGATTGATGTAATATATAATTCATATGAAGTAACATGTTCTGCCTTCTGCGGCTGTTCTGCGCTGTGCGGAGGGGCGGAGATCTGATTGATGAGGTGATTCCAATGGTTGACATGATGAAAGATATGAGACCCTCCGTCATTGACAATCTATGCAATAACTTCGAGGATCATAACCTGATCCAGCCGAAGATGTTCTCCAAATACGCAGTAAAGCGTGGTCTGCGAAATGCAGACGGCACCGGTGTACTGGCCGGCATCACCTGCGTATCCAATGTACATGGCTACATGGTCAACGAGGGCGAAGTAGAGCCGATTGAAGGCCGCCTGACCTACCGCGGACATAACCTGTATGATCTGCTGGACGGCTTTGACGCAGAAGACCGCTTCGGTTTTCCGGAGACCGCCTATCTGCTGCTGTGCGGCGCGCTGCCGACACAGGAACAGCTGGATGACTTTACCGAGATGCTGGCGGATGCCTGTTCTCTGCCGGACAACTTCACCGAGGACGTCATCATGCGTGCGCCGAGCCGCGACATCATGAACAAGCTGGCTGTATCGACGCTGGCTCTGTACTCCTATGACCCGAATCCGGATGACACCAGCCTGCAAAACATCGTGCGTCAGGCGGTAAATCTGATTGCCAAATTCCCGGTTATCATTTCTCATGCGTATCAGTCCAAGCGCCGATACTATGACAATGCATCCATGTTCCTGCATATGCCGGATCGCAACTACACCACTGCAGAGAATATCTTGAGCCTGATTCGACCGGACGGTATGTTTACCCGTGAGGAAGCAATGCTGCTCGACAGATGCCTGATTATTCATGCAGAGCATGGCGGCGGTAACAACTCCGCTTTTGCGACCCGTGTTGTTTCGTCCTCTGCAACCGATACCTATTCTGCGATTGCTGCGGCAATCGGCTCTCTGAAGGGTCCGCGCCACGGCGGCGCCAATCTGCGCGTCTGCAAGCAGTTTGATGAAATGAAGGCAAACATCTCCAATTGGGAAGATGAAGACGAAGTATTGGAATATCTGTGCAAGATCATGCGCAAAGAGGCTGGCGACGGCTCCGGCTTGATTTACGGCATGGGACATGCGGTCTATACGCTGTCTGACCCGCGTGCCGTTGCACTGAAAAATACCGCGCGCCCGCTGGCAGCACAGAAGGGCTTTGAGCGCGAATTTAACCTGATTGAGCTGACCGAGCGTCTGGCACCGGAGGCATTTTACCGCGTACGCGGTGAGCACAAGATCATGTGTGCGAATGTCGATATGTATTCCGGTCTGGTGTATGAGATGCTGGGCATTCCGCAAGAAATGTACACCCCGCTGTTTGCGACAGCCCGCATTGTCGGCTGGCTGGCACACCGCATCGAGGAAGTCACCACCGGCGGCAAGATTATCCGTCCGGCATACAAGCCGATTATTTCCCGTTCGAGTTATATTCCGATTGCCGAGCGCGGCTGATTGGATGAATAGAAAAAGCGTCCGTTCCGGAACTACCGGCACGGACGCTTTTGGTTTGCCTTCACGCACAGACCAAACGTGTCTCTCGTTATTTTTTCTTCATCATGCGGTCAAGCCGCGCTTGCAGCTTGGCACGGCGGGATTGTGCGGCGGCGCGGTCGATGGAGACAATCGCGCCGTTTTCCAGCTCGACAAAATCTCCATCCTGCAAGCCGTCCGGCGCGGGGACATCGATCATGCCGGACGGGGTTTCGACAACGGCAATCCCGTTTTCAATGCGGTCAACAATGCCTTTCACGCTGCAAGACTCACCTTTCCGTTTTTCAGCTGCAACACAACGGTTCCATCTTTTGCGGTCTCGTAGATTTTCGTACCGAGCGGCTCCAGATAGTCAAATACTTCGTGGTTCGGCAGACCATAGGAATTTCCATCTGCATAGGAGATGACGGCATAAGACGGAGAGACCGCCTGAATGAAGTCCTTGGACGATGCCGTGCGGGAACCGTGATGGGCGACTTTGAGCACATCACAGGGGAGCAGATTCGGCACTGTGCGCAGCATATCCTTCTCGACAGCCGCGGTTGTGTCGCCGGTAAACAGCGCGCTGCATCCGTTGGCATCCAAGCGACAGACCAGAGACCACGTGTTCGGGTCACTCTTGCTGTATGTGTCGGCACTGTCCGGACCCGGTGCGAGTACTGTCAATTTTGCTCCACTGTCGCCAATCGGAATGACATCTCCGATGTCGGGGAACTGCGGCTGAATGCCCTCGTTGTCGATGGCATCCAGTAATTTTTCGTAAATATCTGTGTCCATTGCTTCGTCGGACATATAGAACGCATCCACTTGGAACGCATCTAACACGCTGACGAGACCGCCGATGTGGTCTTCATGCGGATGGGTCGCAATCACGGCATCCAATTCTGCGATACCCTGGCGCGATAAATAATCGACAACCGTGCTTCCGGCGGAAGCCTTGCCGCCGTCAATGAGAACGGCATCATCACCACAGACAATGAGTTCCGCGTCACCCTGCCCAACATTGATAAAGTGCAGGCTGGTCGCCTCGTCGGAGGAGGAAAGAGAGCTGGAGATTCCCTCGTCGGGATGCATGGCGGGCAGAAATTCTTTGCTGAATGCAAAGGCAAACAGCACCATTGCCATAATGACCCATAAAAAATTATGTCGTTTCTTCATATAATCCCTCTTTTTGTCGCAAATCTTACTATTAGTATATCAGTAAACGGATACGGATGCAAACGCTATGTGCAACCATAGGTTGCGCCATTGCCGCGCCCAAGCGGTGGTATGCGCACCGGGAATGTGCTATCATAAAGACAACAAACAGAGAGCAAGTATCGAGAGGAGGCTGAGGATATGAAAGGATTCGGAGCAAGACTGCAAACGCTGCGCCGTCAGGCGGGCATGTCGCAGCAGGACTTGGCAGATCAGCTGCATGTATCGCGCCAATCGGTTTCCAAGTGGGAGCTGGGCACGGCCAAGCCGGACTTGGACAATGTGATTCGGCTCAGTGAGCTGTTTTCCGTCTCGCTGGATGAGCTGGTTCTGGGGAAAATACCCCATCCTGACCCGCATTCTGTACAGCAGAAGCCGGAACAAACATCAGCCAAACGCATGTGGATCTGTTTGATTCTCGGCGTGCTTTACATCGTGCTGGCGTTTGCGCTGCTGCCGGTGCATCAGCTGTTTGACCAGCAGCTGCATGGAAACTGGTACACCAGTGTTTGGGTCTATCTGACCAAGATGCCGCACAATGTCTTATTGATTGCGGGAGCAGCGCTGCTGTTTGCCGCGTACTGGAATAAGCGCACATAAGATTTTCTCTCGTCCATTGACAAACTCCGACTGACTAGGGTACAATGAGAACAGAAAATAAGAATCATTCGCAATCTTATACTAGGAGGAGATTACAATGGCATTTCGTAAGGTAACAGACAGCATTCTGTATGTCGGCGTCAATGACCATGAGGTAGACCTGTTTGAGGGTCAGTATGTGGTGCCGAACGGCATGGCGTACAATTCCTATGTGATTCTGGACGATAAGATCGCTGTCATGGATACAGTGGACATCAACTTTGCACAGGAGTGGCTGGGCAATATCGCTGAGGCTCTGGACGGCAAGAAGCCGACCTATCTGGTTATCCAGCACATGGAGCCGGATCATTCCGCGAGCATTGCAGAATTCCTGAAGGTTTATCCGGACACCATCGTTGTCGGCAATGCAAAGACCTTTGTTATGATGCAGCAGTTCTTTGGTGCAGACGTTGCGCCGAACCGCGAGGTCGTTGGCAACAAGGGCACGCTGGAGCTGGGCAGCCATACCCTGACCTTTGTTTTCGCTCCGATGGTACATTGGCCGGAAGTTATGGTCACGTATGATTCTACCGATAAGGTTCTGTTCTCCGCTGACGGCTTCGGCAAGTTCGGCGCACTGGATGTAGAAGAGGATTGGGACTGCGAGGCACGCCGCTATTACATCGGCATTGTCGGCAAGTACGGCGCACAGGTACAGGCACTGCTCAAGGTAGCAGCAACGCTGGATATTCAGATCATCTGCCCGCTGCACGGTCCGGTACTGACGGAAAATCTCGGTCACTACATCGAGAAGTATGACATTTGGTCCTCTTACAAGGTAGAGTCGGAAGGCGTTATGATTGCGTATGCATCGGTTTACGGCAACACCAAGAAGGCAGCAGAGAAGCTGGCAGAGACCCTGAAGGCAAAGGGCTGCCCGAAGATTGTTCTGACTGATCTGGCGCGCAGCGACATGGCAGAGAACATCGAGGATGCGTTCCGCTATGGCAAGCTGGTACTGGCTTCCCTGACGTATAACGGCGATGTATTCCCGTTCATGCATACCTTCCTGCACGGTCTGACCGAGAGAAGCTACCAGAACCGCACGATTGGTATCATCGAAAACGGTACATGGGCACCGACCGCAGGCCGCGTCATCAAGTCCGCGTTTGAGAAGAGCAAGAATATCACTTGGCTGGATACCACCGTCACCATCAAGTCTGCAATGAATGCCGAGAATGAGGCACAGATTGAGGCAATGGCTGACGAACTGATGAAGTAAGTTTTATTTCCCATAAAAAGAAAGCCGGAAATCAGAGAGCTGCTCTGGATTTCCGGCTTTTTTGGTCATTCCCGCCATTGTTCCGACAATACGGTAATGGTATAATAAGCTATTATCACTTCAGGAACAGAAAGGGGGAAGCTGCATGAGAACAGGAAAAAAATGGCTTCGATTCACCTGCCTGATGCTGTGTGTGGTCTTATTTTGCTGCTCCTGCGGCGCAGCAGACCCCATTGGCTCCGGCGGGACACAGATGGATATGCCGTATATCGGCGTCGTGCTCAAATCCACAGATAATCCATATTTTGCTCTGATTAAGGCGGGCGCAGAATACGAGGCGGATCGCATCGGCGCACAGGTTGTCTTTGCCGCACCGGAGAAAGAAGACAATGTCAAAGAGCAGGCGGAGCTGGTAGAGAGCATGTCCAAGCTGAAAGTGAGTGTCATTATCGTCTCGCCGAGTAATGAACAGAGCATCACGGAGCAGCTGGAAAAAGCGAAAAATACAGGCAAACATATCCTAGCGGTAGACACCTCTTCGGATTTTGAGGGTTGTGACGGATATATCGGCACTGACCAGTATGATGCGGCGTATCAGCAGGGAAAATATGCTGCTAAACTGGTGGCGGATGAAGAGGATGCCAAAGCGGTCATTCTGCGCGGGGCAGACGGAGATAAGACGCATATGCTGCGGGAATACGGTCTTGAAGACGCCTTAACAAGAGATGGCGGCGTGCCGGTTTATGCGGTGGAATACGGCGACTGCAAGGAAGACAAAGCAGAAGACATCATGGAAGAACTGCTCGAAAAGGACAAAAAGACCAAAGAAATTCGCGTAGTCTGCACGACATCCGACAGCATGGCGGTCGGTGCCCAGCGCGCCATTGCAGAATCCGGCAGAGATGATATTCATATCGTGTCGTTTGACGGCATGATTGATGCTTCCGAGCTGGTGCGCGTCGGAGAAATTGACGCGGCATTTGCGCAAGACCCCTTTGAGATGGGAAAACAGTGTATTGATTATGCGGTGAAGCTGTGCAACGGAGAATCAGACGGAGAATCCGTGCATACAGATGTGGAGCTGATTACATCGGATAATGCGGAAGCGCATATTGAGCAATTGCAGCGCGAGCTTGACCACTGGGACGGAAAGTAAAAACCAGCTGTTTGGATGACGGAGCATCATCCAACAGCTGGTTTTTTGTTTTACTTTTTCTTTCTGCGTCCCAACAGTCCAAGCAGTCCCATCGTGCCGATCATGCCGCAGGCAAAACCGGCGCGGAACCGCCGAAAGAGGCGGCGCATCAGTTTTTCAGCGAGTGCATCGGAGCCGGAATGCGTCCGCCGCGGTGGATAAACCGCGCAGAAGAGAACGGATGCACTTCCATAACCGGTGCCGAGCCGAGCAGACCGCCGAATTCCAGATCCTCGCCGACCTTTTTGCCGATAGCCGGAATGACGCGGACAGCAGTTGTCTTGTTATTGACGACGCCAATAGCAGCTTCGTCTGCAATAATAGCGGAAATGGTCTCCGCGGAGGTGTCGCCCGGAATGGCGATCATATCCAGACCGACGGAGCAAACCGCGGTCATGGCTTCCAGCTTGTCCAGATGCAGGCTGCCTGCGTTGACGGCGTGAATCATGCCTTCGTCTTCCGATACCGGAATGAAGGCACCGGACAGACCGCCGACAGCAGCGGATGCCATGACGCCGCCCTTCTTGACCGCATCATTGAGCATTGCGAGAATGGCGGTTGTGCCATGCGTGCCGCAGCACTCCAAGCCGACTTCTTCCAGAATGCGGGCAACCGAGTCACCGACTGCCGGTGTCGGAGCCAGAGACAGATCGACAATGCCGAACGGAACGTTCAGACGCTCAGACGCGATGGAGCCAACGAGCTGACCCATACGGGTGATTTTAAAGGCAGTTTTCTTGATAATATCTGCGATTTCGTTCATCGAGCACTCCTCACCGGCGCGCTGGATGGCGGAATGTACAACGCCCGGACCAGATACGCCGACATTGAGCACGCAGTCTGCCTCGCCGACACCGTGGAATGCACCAGCCATAAACGGGTTGTCCTCTACCGCATTGGCAAAGACAACCAGTTTGCCTGCGCCGATGCACTGGCGGTCAGCGGTCAGCTCTGCGGTCTGACGGATGACCTCGCCCATCATGCGGATGGCGTCCAAGTTCGTGCCTGCCTTGGTCGAAGCGACATTGACAGAAGAACATACCAGTTCCGTCGTTGCCAGGGCTTCCGGAATCGAACGAATCAGGATTTCATCGCCCTTGGCAAAGCCCTTCTGGACGAGAGCGGAGAAGCCGCCAACAAAGTTGACGCCGCAGGCAGCAGCGGCGCGATCCAGCGTCTGTGCGAGCGGGACATACGAAGTCGCGTCTGTTGCCGCGCCGATCATTGCCATCGGGGTGACGGAAATACGCTTGTGGATAATCGGAATGCCCAGTTCG